>JAGHTS010000310.1 GCA_018065225.1 Candidatus Phascolarctobacterium caballi | reverse complement strand
CCCCTGAACAAGTTGGAGCCGCATTTGGTGCTATGGTGTCAGACCCTGTTACCCAAATTATATGCATGATAATAGTTACAGTATTAGGATTTTCTGTTTGCTATTTGGGGGTAGAAAAAGGTGTTGAACGTATTACCAAACCAATAATGCTCTGTTTGTTCATTTTAATTGTCGTTTTGGCAATCCGTTCTTGTACATTGGATGGTGCCGCAGAAGGCTTAAAATATTATTTGTTGCCAGATTTTAACCGCTTATATGAAGCAGGTATCGGCAAAGTTATTTTTGCCGCTATGGGTCAAGCGTTCTTTACATTATCATTAGGCATTGGTGCTTTGGCAATCTTTGGTTCTTATATTGAAAAAGAACGTTCCTTAACCGGCGAAGCAATTTGGGTTATTTTTCTTGATACTTTTATTGCCCTTATGGCAGGTTTAATCATTTTCCCAGCTTGCAGCGCTTTTGGTATCAATCAGGCGGCAGGTCCTGTACTTTTGTTCATTACCCTACCCAATGTTTTTGTGGCAATGGGCGGCGGTCAGTTTTGGGGCGGCTTATTCTTCCTGTTCATGCTTTTTGCCGCTTTCAGTACGGTAATCACTGTTTTTGAAAATACAGTTGCTATTATCTGTGATATTTTTCATACACAAAGACGGCATACCATTCTTTTCATGACTTTTGCCATGATTATCTTGGCTTTGCCCTGTATCTTTGGTTTTAACATTTGGAGCGGTTTTCAACCAATGGGCAAAGGCAGTTGTGTTCTTGACTTGGAAGATTTTATTGTTTCCAACAATATCTTGCCTCTTGGTTCTTTGCTGTATTTGTTATTCTGTACCCAACGCAACGGCTGGGGCTGGGATAACTTTATCAAAGAAGCAAACGACGGCAAGGGTCTTTTATTCCCCAACAGTGTTCGCGGCTATCTGACTTGGATACTTCCATTATTGATATTAGCAATTTATATTCAGGGTTATATTTCTATTTTCTTTAAATAACTATGCAACGTGAAAGTTTATCATCAAGATTAGGTTTTATATTGTTAAGTGCCGGCTGTGCCATAGGTTTGGGTAATATATGGAGATTTCCATATATTACTGGTCTTTATGGCGGGGCGGCATTTGTTTTAATTTATTTGGTATTTTTGGTAATTATGGGACTGCCGCTTATAGTTGCAGAATTTGCAGTTGGCAGGGCCAGTATCCGCAGTGCGGGAGAATCTTTTGATTTACTGGAACCAAAAGGTACAAAATGGCATTTGTTTAAGTATATCGCTTATACAGGTAACATCATTTTAATGATGTTTTACACCGTAGTTTCCGGTTGGTTATTAAATTACCTTATCAAAATGTTACAAGGCGAGTTTACCAACCTTACCCCAGAACAAATTGGAGCGACCTTTGGTACAATGCTGGGCGAACCAACAACAATGATAATTTATACAATTACTATTATTGTAGCCGCCTTTGGCATCTGCTATCTTGGTATAGAAAAAGGAGTGGAACGCATAACCAAACCAATGATGTTGGGATTGTTCCTGCTAATTGTAGTTTTAGTAATAAAAGCGTGTGCCCTCCCCAATGCCGCAGAAGGTTTAAAATATTATTTATTGCCTGATTTTAACCGTCTGATGGATGCAGGAATAAGCAAAGCGGTCTTTGCCGCTATGGGTCAGGCATTCTTCACTTTAGGTTTGGGGGTTGGTTCTTTGGCAATTTTTGGCTCATACATTGGCAAAAACAACTCTTTGACAGGCGAAGCAATTTGGATTATTGCATTAGATACTTTTATTGCCTTAATGGCTGGATTGGTAATTTTTCCCGCTTGCAGTTCCTTTGGTTTAAATCAGGCGGCAGGACCTGTTTTAATCTTTATTACCCTGCCCAATATTTTTAACAGTATGGCAGGCGGGCAATTTTGGGGAACTTTATTTTTCATTTTTATGGTATTTGCTTCTTTTTCAACTGTCATTGCCGTATTTGAAAATATCGTTGCCATAACCTGTGACATTTTCCATATCAGACGCCGCCCTGCAATTCATATTCTTACTGTTGCTATGATTTTACTTGCTCTACCTTGTATTTTCGGATTCAACATTTGGAGCAATTTTCAACCTATGGGACAAGGGACTTGTGTTTTAGATTTGGAAGATTTTATTCTCAGTAACAATATTCTCCCTATCGGCACACTTACATATATTGTTTTCTGTACCAGCAAATATGGTTGGGGTTGGGATAATTTTATTAAAGAGGCCAATACCGGTTTTGGCTTAAAGCTTCCTGTTTGGGCAAAAAAATATTTGACTTATATGTTACCTTTGATAATATTTATAATTCTTATTAACGGATATATTTCAATTTTTTATAAATAAAGTTTTTTGACAGCACTTTCACAAAAACAACCACC
>JAGHTS010000043.1 GCA_018065225.1 Candidatus Phascolarctobacterium caballi | reverse complement strand
ATTCGTAAAATATAGGGATAAGTTTCGGGTATTAGGTTTCAGGTGTGAGGAAAGTTTGGCATAATGCGAACTTTCCTGCGTCCCCTTTTAGGGGAAGATGGGCCACGAAGTGGCGAAGGGGTTTTTATTTAATTAGAAATTGGCAATTAGAAATGTGAAATGATGGTAATTTGTTCCAGTGATTATAATTGACCATAATTGCTAATTGCTCATTACTAATTATTTAAAGAGGGTGGATTGTGGACAAGACGGGTGTTTTGCCGTCTTAGTTAGGGGAAGGGGCTATAATTAGAAGTTTTTGGGAAAAATGGAAAATAATCAATTTATTTTATATACAACTGAAGATGGGAAAGCGGCCATTAAACTTTATGCTGACAATAACACAATATGGCTTAACCAAGCGCAAATGGCGGAATTGTTTGCAACATCTAAACAAAATATAAGTTTGCATATAAAAAACATTTTGAAAGAGGGAGAATTAAACGCGGATTCAGTTGTCAAGGAATACTTGACAACTGCAAATGATGGAAAAACATACAATGTCGCCTATTATTCTCTTGATGTAATTTTGGCTGTCGGGTTTCGTGTACGTTCTGCGCGGGGTACCCAGTTTCGCAAATGGGCTAATTTGGGTTAAAAAGTGAAAATACGAAAGAATAAAAATATGAAAGCTGATTTAGAATATTTAAGTTTAGAGTTTGCTGTTAAAATTTTAAGTTTTAGTAAAGATTTGAAAAGAGATAAGGAATATATTATTACTGATCAAATTGGACGTTCGGGAACATCAATAGGAGCTAACATCAAAGAGGCACATTATGCTCAAAGTAAAGCTGATTTTATTAGTAAAATGACAATTGCGTTAAAGGAAGCTAATGAAACAGAGTATTGGTTAGAGTTAGCAGAACGAGTTAATAGTAATTATTTACATAAAATACAAGAATTAAAAAATGATTGTAATGTACTGAAAATGATTTTAATTAAATCTGTTAGGACAGCAAAAAATAATGCAAAAGAGGATAAGTGAAAATATGAAATGCTAATATGTTTAATTTTAAATTTTCATTAGCGTAGCGTTTCATTGTTTCATTTGATTGTATTGGCGGACGGTAGTGGATAAATTGCTTTTGGATAATGATATTAAATTGTTGCAAGGTAATGGCAATATATCTCATGCCGATATGGAGCAGTTTGTTGATGCCGAGTATGAAAAGTTTGATAACAGACGTAAAAGGTTAGATGTTTTAACAGCAGACAAACAGGATTTGGAAGAATTGGAAGAAGAAATCAAGAAAATTAAGTGAAAAGTATCAGGTTTAGAAAATCCCGCATAGTGCGCTTGCCCTCTTTGGGAAAGAGGGTGGATTGTGAGCGTTAGTTGGGTGAAGGGGTTATAATTAGAAAATGTTAATAATAAAGTTTTTCCGTGTATTAGGCAGGGAATGTGAGAACAATGAATATTAAAGAAAGAAAATTTGAATACGATTTTATCCGACTGTTTTGTGCAGTTGGCATAATTGTTTTTCATTATTCTTGTCATACAGAATATCGAAACTTTTTGCTCCTCTACAAGTTTGCAAATGGTCATTGGGGGGGGCATTAGTAACAATATTTTTTCTAATGTCTGGATTTTTGCTTTATCTTAACAATTGTTATGTTACTGATAAACTTCAATTTTATTACAAGCGGTGGAAAACGCTGTTCCCTGCTTTTTATATTGGTTGGATAGTTGTACATTTACTTGTTGTTATAAAAAAACATAGTTTCTTTTATAAAGAAAGTGTATCTCCATGGAGTATGTTATTTTCGGCATTTGGTATTGATGGTTATGCAAGTGTTCATGGGATAGAGGGGTACTATTATATTGGCGAATGGTTTTTGGGTGTAATTATCGTTATGTATTTACTTTATCCTTTTTTGATTAAGTTGTTAGACAAATGCCATTTATTAACTATTGGTGTGATAGTAGTTGTATGGGGTTGTTGCTTGTTATATTATCCTATACCATCTTTTCAATCATTGCCAGCATGTTTAATAACATTCGTAAGCGGCATATTGTTAGCAAAAACAAATTGTGTTGAAAATAAGTTTTTTCAAATATTAGCTATAATAATGACACCGATTTTGTATTTTGTTAAGATGCCCTATTTGAATGACAGTATGCGTTTTGATATTTGTGTACATATCTTTGGTTTTTGTATGTTCTTTATTTTATATTGGTCAGCTAGTCTGATAAGAAATAGCAAATGTCGTTTTGCGGTTTCTTGGTTAAGTTCTTTTACTTACGAAGTATTTTTAATTCAACATTTGTGTATTGTACTATTTCAAAAATTATTTCAGCCAAATAGCGATATTGTGAGTTTGCTTTTAATAATTACAATCATATTTGTTACATTTATTCTTGCTTGGATTTTAAAGAAAATTACAAATAGATTATTGTATAGTTGCATGTATATCAAGCTTGAAAGTAGGTTAAATTTGGGTTAATGGATTCTAAATATCAAGTTTCCGTTATAGTGTGTACATACAATCCTGATTGGAATAAATACAAAAAAACTTTACGGAAATTTTTACAACAAGAGAATATTGTTTTTGAAATTATCGTTTCTGATGATGGGTCAAAGGAAAATTATTTTGAAAAAGTAAAGCAGTTATTTGCAGATTATAAATTTACAGATTATAAATTTGTTAAAAATGACGTAAATGTTGGAACGGTTAAAAACTATTATGGAGCATTGTTGGCAAGTGAAGGGGAATATACTTTTGCATTGTCGCCGGGTGATTATGTTTATGACGACTATACATTAAATAATTTCTATACTTTTGCGAAGAGAAAGCAGGCAAAGATTTGTTTTGGTAATTCGGTATATTATTTACCGGGTAAAGAAATTAAATTATTGCAAGGACAATTTAATAATCCGGTCAATCTGCAATTATTTAGTGATAACGCAGATTATCAATTACAAAAAATAGGGTTCTACTTTGCAAATGCAATTTTGGGTGTTTCTTTTTTTAAACGGCGAGATGTGGCTATTGAATATACACAGCGTATTTTGAATGTTTCAAAATATGTTGAAGATAATACAGCATTGGCATTTTATTATGCTGATAATAACAAATTATTTCATTATGATGCTTATGTTTCTTGGTATGAGTATGGAACAGGTGTATCAACTAATAAGCAAGAAATTTGGAATAAGAGATTAGCACAAGATTTTGATAATACTTATGAATTATTGAAAGGAAATTACCCTGATGATGCTATAGTAGATGCAGCAATTATTTTTCACGAGCGAAAAAACAAATATATTAAAGCATTAGAACTGTTATTAAAGCATCCAGTTATTTTTATCCAATTTTTGTACATTAAATATTTTGTACCAAAAGTTCAAGTGAATTTTCAGCCAGTAAACATGGCAAATTTTCCCAAATATGAGGACTAATTTATGCAAATAAC
>JAGHTS010000004.1 GCA_018065225.1 Candidatus Phascolarctobacterium caballi | reverse complement strand
TCCTTAACTTATTTGATTGCAGTCACGTCAAATCCCAATTCTTCAATCGCCTGACGTACTGCCTGTTCGTCAACTTTATCATCCCAAATTACGGCATTATTATTTTCCAAACTTACCTGTACCCTTTGAAAATTAAGTTTCTCTAATGCCCCTTTTACTGCTGCCACACAATGCTGGCAATGCATGCCCTCAATTTGAACTGTTTTCATATTCAACACCCCTTCCAATTTTTGGTGGCAAAACTTCCAATCCGTAATTGCCGCCTTTTTGCATTTCCAACAAAAATATCCAAGCCGGTTTATCTATTGAACTATGTACCCATTGCAACCGTTTTGGTTGCAAACCATACTTATCTGCCAACAACATCGCCTCCTGAAACCTGTCAGGCAACTGCACAAGTGCTACACGTCCACGATATTTTACCGCAAATGCTGCTGCCATAAAAAAATCCTCTAATGAGGCAATTTCTTCATGACACGCTTCTGTCCCTACTATCCGTCTGGCACCAGCCACCCGATAAGGCGGATTTGCCACAACCAAATCAAAACTTTCATTACTAAAATAATTTTTGTATCGTCGTACATCCCCCGCAACTATTTCAACTTTATCTTGCAAATTATTATCTACAACACTTTTACGCAACAATTCTAACACGGTATGATTAATGTCAAATGCCGTTAATTGCCCCGCCCCACGATAAAGGCAAAGCATCCCGATTGCACCAGTGCCGCAACCCAAATCTAAAACCTTTGCCTTATTAACCACATGTGGGAAATTTCCTAACAAAACTGCATCTGTAGTGAAAGAAAACTGCTTGTCGTCCTGCCAAATTTTATACGCACATCCCGGAATATAATCCAGCCGTTTAGTCATCCTTAACCTCAACAGCATCAACAATTTCGTCCCAGTCCACAGTTACCACATTATTAGGCGCCAACTGAATTTCTGCTGTGCGGTCTTGACGGCTGATGCCCATTACCCTGCCTTCACCTTGCGGTGTTGCCACTATTGAGCCAATCTTGGGAGCCAATGTTTGCTCCTTTTGATTATCTGTTGTGTTTTCGCCGTTTTGAATGTAATTGTCATCTTCATATTGCAGACAGCATAACAACCGCCCGCATATCCCGGAAATTTTTGTCGGATTTAAACTTAGGTTTTGCGTTTTTGCCATACGAATAGACACTGGCGCAAAATCACCTAAAAATGTTGCACAACATATCGGTCTGCCGCAATAACCAATACCTCCCAACATTTTTGCCTCATCACGCACACCGATTTGACGCAATTCTATACGGGTATGAAAAACACTTGCCAAATCTTTGACCAATTCACGAAAATCTACACGTCCCTCTGCCGTAAAATAGAAAATGATTTTTCCCACATCAAAAGTAAATTCCACATCTACCAAGTTCATTGGTAATTCATGATTTTGGATTTTATGTAAACAAATATTAAATGCTTCCTTTTCCCTGATTTTGTTTTCTTCCATTTTTTCTGCATCTTTTGCAGTTGCTTTTCTCAAAACCGGCTTTAAGGGATTTGCCAGTTTTTCATCTTCTATTTCACGGGGGCCAAGTACAACATCACCGTACTCCACACCACGGATAGTTTCCACAATCGCCGCATCACCTTTTTTTACCCCAGTTTCTGCCGGGTCAAAAAAATATATTTTACACGATTTTTTAAACCGCACCCCTACAATAGTTGCCATATTTATCTCCTCTCCAATTCGGTATTTATATTCAATATCAAATTTTCCAAAACCTGTTTTACCCCAACATTACCAAGCAAATCCGCATTTGCCCTTTCCACTTCTGCCAAAGATTTTTGTAGTCCGTCTTCTGTAACATTGGCTGCAATTTTTTGCAATTCAAAATGTACATCTTCATTATACAGTTCATAATCAGCAGTTTTCAATACCAATATATCCCTAAGCAATAACTGCAGCAATCTTAACCACAAAATTATATCAACCCGTTCCAACCGTTTTATTTCATCCAGTTCCCCTTCCAACGCAACTGCCAAATTCAATGGGAACCGTGTTGGCAAGGAACTCAAAAGTTTTAATGCATGTTTCCGCAAATCCAAAGCATCATGT
Source organism: Candidatus Phascolarctobacterium caballi (assembly GCA_018065225.1). Taxonomy (GTDB): domain Bacteria; phylum Bacillota; class Negativicutes; order Acidaminococcales; family Acidaminococcaceae; genus Phascolarctobacterium_B; species Phascolarctobacterium_B caballi. The sequence continues at coordinate 2,678 of JAGHTS010000004.1, read as the reverse complement.
TCAAACAAACTGATTGCCATACCAATACTTCCATCACTTAAACGGGCATAAATATCAGCATGCTCCTTGTCATCAATCTGTTCAGAAAAAACTTGTTTTACATCTTCCGCCGCCAAAGGTTTAAACCGCAAAGTAACCACTCTTGATAAAATAGTTGGCAGCAAACGTTCTTCTTTGGTTGCAGTTAAAATTATTGTCCACGATGCCGGCGGTTCCTCCAACAATTTTAAAATGGCATTTGCCGCCTCAGTCCGCATCAAATCAATGTCATTTATCAAAACAACTTTATTCTTACCCAAAGTGGGGGCAAAGGCACTGCCTGCAATCAAGTCCCGCACTTGGTCAATAGTCAGTGTTTTTTTGTCGTCCTCCAATTTCACTTCCACAAAATCTGGATGGGCACCTACTGCAAACTGCTTACAACTTTGGCAATTATCATTTCCCGCAGAATTAAAACACAACAAACTCTTGGCAAAAGCCATTGCCAGCAAACGTTTTCCCAACCCTTCTGCCCCCACAAATAATAGGGCATGTGGTCTGGCATCACTTTGCAAATAATGCTGCAAAAATTTTTTATGCTGATTATTACCTAAAATATCTTCCCACATAATACAACTTTATTGTCGTTTTCAAATTGTTTAACCCAACAAATTTTTTACCAAAGTAAAAATCTGTTCATTCACCGCTTCTACCGAATCCAAAGCATTGACAACTTTAATACGCTGTGGCTCTGCCTGTGCCAAAGCCAAAAATCCTGCCCGCAAGTTTTCTTGAAAATCCAGTCCCTTATTTTCAAAACGGTCTGTTACACCCCTTGCATCACGTCTTAACAACAGTTCCTTAGGGTCAGCATCCAAAACAACTGTCAAATCCGGCATAATGCCATCCGTTGCCTGCAAATTCAAATTTCGCAAACTGTCTAACTCTGTCACAGTTTTGCCCTGTGTAAGCCCCTGATACACAAAAGTGGAATCGCAAAATCTGTCACACAAAACCACCTTGCCTGCCATAAGTGCAGGTTTAATGATTTGTTCAATATGCTCACTGCGTGCCGCCATAAACAACAATGCCTCTGTGCGGACAGATAACTGTAACCCAACATCCAAAACAATATTTCGTACCCTTTCGGCAATTCCCGTCCCTCCGGGCTCACGGGTAAGTACCACCGCTTTGCCTTCTGCTGTCAATCTGTCGGCAATTAATTTTATCTGTGTGCTTTTGCCGGCTCCGTCCACGCCTTCAAAAGTAATAAATTTACCCTTCATTCCCTTACAACCCTAATCGTTTCCAAAGTTTTGTCTGCCGCCCCCAAAACTTTTAACCTCAAACTTTTTTGTTTTTCAATATAATCTAAAACTTCTGCAGTTATTCTTTCCCCCGGCAACAAGACAGGCATCCCCATCGGATAAAAAGTTACAAATTCTGCAGAAATTTTCCCCATACTAAAAGGCAAAAACGCTTTCTCTTTTGTCGCATAAAACACTTTGTCCAAATCCATTACTGTTTCTGCCGGCGGTACCAAATTGGCTGACACTTTTGTCATAACTGTTTTTTTCAAATTCATAAACACTTTCCGCAACCGTATCAACACATCATAAAAATCAGCATTGTCATCCGCATAAGTTACTGCCATAAGCAAATTTCTTTCATCAGCCAACTCCACCACAATATCTTCCTGCCGCAAAAGTCGTGCCAATTCCAAACCGTTTACAGCAATATCATCCAAATTAACAAGTATCTTTGTCCCGTCCAATTCAAACCCTTGCACATCCTTGCTTTCCAAAACCTTTAACCCTGCCACCTTTACCACAGTTTTAACCTTGTCCGCCATTACCAAAGCAGTTTCCATCATCTTTGTGCCTTTTTCTTCCAGTTGGGCACGGGCAGCGTCCAAAGATGCCAACAATAAATAATTTGGGTTGGGAGTTGCCAGAAACGCCATTGCATCTGCCACCCTCTGCACATCAATATTTTTGGATTTGATATGCAACATACCTGCCTGCGTCAACGCCCCCAATGATTTAAATGTGCCTTGAACACAGGCATCCGCATCACTACGCATTGCTGACAAAGGCAACTTGTCTGTAAATCCCAAATGCGCCCCATAAGTTTCATCAACCAAAAGCAATACCTCATGCTTTTGACATACATAGGCAATGGAAGCCACATCTGCCGCCACTCCATAGCAATTTGGTGAAGTAAGTACCATTGCTTTTATTCCCTTATGACTTATCAGCAAACTCTCAACCTCTTTAGGACGTATCTGTGTATAAATTCCAAATTCCTCATTAAGCTCGGGAACAAAACAAACCGGTTTGGCGTGTGCCATAATCAATGCGTTAAACACACTGACCGGCGAATTACGTGCCACCAAAACTTTATCGTCAGGACTGACTGCTCCTAAAATCATAGCCATAATTGCTTTGTCGGTGCCGTCATCACACCAAAAGCAAGCATCACTGCCATAAAGTTGGGCAGCTAATTTTTGCGCTTCTGCAAGAACTCCCATTAAATTCCCGCCAAATCCTTCCGGAGAAAAAGCATCTGTTTGTCCTGCTTTCTGTAAAAGTTCCGCAAAATCTGTATCCAACCCACGGCCGCCCTTATGCCCGGTCGCCATTAAAGAATACGCTCCGTCCTGTAAATATTTAAGCATTGCATTAACCAATGGCTTATTC
>JAGHTS010000323.1 GCA_018065225.1 Candidatus Phascolarctobacterium caballi | reverse complement strand
TGGGAACAGATTACGGTTTAACAGAACTTGTAAAAGGTGCTGTGGATGCCGTAAAAAAATTTGCCTGTGAAACCATTTTAAATGGGGATGCAGGACAAATTCAGGTGGAATTGAACAAACTGGGTGCCTGTGACAAAAAAATACAAGTGCATAATGCTACGCAGGTAATTGCGATGGATGAGCATCCGGCTTTGGCGGTAAAGCAAAAGAAAGATGCCAGTATTGTGGTGGCGGCAAAGATGTTGAAAAATGCAGAATGTGATGCAGTAGTATGTGCCGGTTCTACTGGGGCGGCTATGACTGCGGCAACATTACTGACTGGGCGTACCAAAGGGGTGGAGCGTCCCGCCATTGCTTTGACTATTCCCGGTATGGGCAAAGGGACAGTACTGATGGATGCGGGAGCAAATATGGATGCCAAACCGTTTCAGTTATTGCAAGATGCTATTATGGGAAGTGTATATGCGGAAAAGATTTTGCATATTGTAAAACCTCGTGTAGGTCTTTTAAGTGTGGGAACGGAAGACAGCAAGGGTAATGAACAGGTGCAATCAACTTTCCCGTTACTGAAAAATTGTTCGTTGATTAATTTTTTAGGTAATGTGGAAGGCAGGGATATAACTTCAGGGACAGCGGATGTGGTGGTTTGTGACGGTTTTGTTGGTAATACCATTTTGAAATTTGGTGAAGGTTTGGCAAAGACAATTTTTACATTGTTGAAAGAGTCAATTTTAACAAGTGGGATTTTTGTCAAGGTTGGTGGCGGGTTAATCAGACCGGCGGTAGAGAAATTGCGTAGCCGTATGGACCCGAACAAATATGGCGGGGCTTTGCTTTTAGGGATAAAGGCACCTTTTGTAATTTGTCATGGCAACAGTAAGGCACATGCCATTACCAATGCGATTGGGACTACCATTGATTTTATTCAAAATAATGTTTGTGAGGTAATTGCTGAGCGGATTCAGGCGAGCAATGAAGCGTTAACTAAAGGTTGATAGAAAGGTACTTATGAAGACAGCTTTTGTTTTTCCCGGTCAAGGTTCTCAATATGTGGGAATGTGCCGGGATTTGTTTGATAAATATACAATTGTTCAAAAAATATTTCAAAGAGCGGATAAGGTTTTAGGGTTTCCCTTGACCGAAATGATTTTTAATGGAGAGGAAGAAACATTACAATTAACTTGTAATGCCCAGCCGGCAATTCTGACTGTCTGTGTTGCTTGTGCTGAGTTGTTGTACCAACAAGGCATTACCTGTGATGTAGCTGCAGGACACAGTTTGGGTGAATATTCCGCATTGGTGGCATCAGGGGTTGTCGGGTTTGAGGAAACCGTATTTAGTGTCAGGCAACGGGGGCATTTTATGCAGGAGGCAGTACCGGT
>JAGHTS010000069.1 GCA_018065225.1 Candidatus Phascolarctobacterium caballi | reverse complement strand
GGCACTTGCTGTCAGGGTAATATTGCCATTAGCATTGCTGATTAAGTTTTTGTTAGTTATTCCTTTGTCGGCTGTTATGCTAATATCTCCTGTGCCTGCATTATGAATATAACAATTTTCCTCGTTCCGCAAATCGCCCGCACTGGTAATTTCTATACCCCCATTTGCACCAATATTTTTGGTGACCAAAGTTTCATCCGCTTTGTTAAACCCAACCTTGACAGTCCCCTCAACACAAGATTCTGCCACTGTATCCAAAGAGTTATAAACTTTCACATGTGCCTCTGTTGCCCCAAGGAACAAACCGCTGACGGAAGCATCCTCAAAGACCACATTCTTTTTTGTATCCAAATCCGCATTGTCAACTTTAATGTTATCTTGTGCTGTGTTAAGCCCCAATTTAATGTCCCGTTTGGCTTTTACAGTCAGGTTCACTGCCTGCACCCCGCCGGAATACACTGCTGAAGAATCAAGATTGGTTACGTCCGCATTTGCAATACCAGTGCTGTTCACCAAAGCAACCACACCCGCCGTCAATGTGGGGACAACACCTGCCTGCAAGGTTACATTAGTGCCGATGGCTTTACCGCCGTCCAACTGCACACCGGTGGCACCGGACAAAAGCACATTCTCCGCTTTTACCTGACCATTGACCTTCAATTTTCCTGCTGCATAAACGTCAATCTCTGATTTATTGTTCAAGCCGAAATCAACATTGTCACCCTTGAACTCTACTGACCCGTTCACGGTGATGCGTGCTTTCTTGGCAGTGGTGCTGTCCATTTCCCCAATAACCAGTTTGCCGCCGGCATTAACCTGATATTTGCCGTCCGCGGTCTTTGTTCCCGAAGCCATCTCGGTGCTTATGCCTTCCACAACAATTTCCTTGTCCGCTGTAAGGGAAATTCCGCAGTTAGCAGAATCAACCGTATTTGCCACATTTTCAAAACGGACGGTTTTGGTAATATCCGTCCAAGAACCGATGGAACCTGCGGCATTAAGGGTAATGGTCTTGCCGCCGTCACTGCGAATATTGCCCTGAACATCCTGACCGGCAACATAAACGCCATAGATATTGCCCGTGTTGGCATTGCCGTCCAGCCGGTCTGCGGTTAAGGAAATAACACCGCCGTTGGTATTGCCTTCCCTGCCTGCAACAATATCCAGAACATTCAAATCACCAACGGACTGCAAATAAATATCCCCGGTAGCCAAAAGTTGGGTATTGCCTTTTGCCTGAATAACTAAAGGTGTTGCGGAACTGCCCAAAGAGAATCCCTCAGTTGCCGCTGTCTCACCAGCGGAAAGGAATAAGTTATTGTTGGTGATGATTGCCGCTTTGCCGGCATCCGCACCATTCAAAATACTGCCCAAACTGGTCAGCCGCACTTCGCCCAACGCTTTGATTTCAGCCACTTTGAGGTCAACATCATTGGTCTTGGTGTTATCTACAAACTTTCTGCCTTCCATATAAACATAGTCGCCCACAGAACCGTTATTATAGCCGGTAACCGTCAAATTACCCAAATTATCGCCCTCTTTGTTCTGTTGCAAGCCCACCGTAACCCTGCTGGTAATCTTAACCTGATTGTTCGGACTGTCCCATTCAACCGTACCCGGGTCAGCACTGCTCACCGAACGCAGGGCATCAACGTGCAGCAACTTGCCGCTTGCATCTTTGGCATAGAGATAGTCCAAACGATAGGTTTCTACTGCATCGCTACGGATACCCACTGTGTTCTTTACCTGCAAATTAATGTTCTTGCCATAGAAATTGGGGTCTGTCTTGCTTGCCTCCGTTCCTGCTTCAGGATGGAAAATACTGTCCTGCAAAGCATAGAGCAGCATATCCGCATTCCACGGAGTGTATTTTGTCGGCATCTCTGCCAACTGGGCATTGATTTCCGCTATGCGTTCCGGTGTGGTTGCCGGCTTATCCCGTTCTGCTATCAAACTATTTCTCAGTGTATTATAGTTTGTTTCATAGGCAGTTTTCTGGGAATCAACCTTTGCAATCTGTGTTGCATAATCTGCTATTTTATCCGCATCGGGACTGGCTTTTGCTTCTTCAGCAGTTTTTAATTCTTCAAAGTGAGCGCGAATTTCAGCAAACTCATTAAGTTTGGCAGTTTTTTCGGCTTCCATATTGGTAAGTTCTGTATTGATTTCCGCCTTGCGTGCCGCCGGAGTCCCTTTATAGTCCCGTTCCGCAATAAGGGCATTCCGCTCTGCCTGCAAGCGTTCGTTCTTTTGCTGAATCTTTGTTTTGGCTTCGTCACTGCCGTCATCAATCAAGCCCAAAGAAACCCATTCTGAAATCAAATCTTGTTGGGTGCTTTCAACAATCTTGGCGCCGGACAAAGCGTCCGTAACGGCACCGTCCGGCACACGGACGTTCACATCCCCATTGTTGGACCAAATTGTGCCGACCCTCAGGTTGCCCTTGTCCTGCTCAATATAAATATTGTTGTTCGCCAAAACATTCACGCTGGCGCTCGTGCTGTCGGTTGTAACCGGATATTGTCCGCCCCGCACTTCCAAATACCTGTCGGCTTCACCCACCGCCCCGCTGGCAGAAGTCAGGGAAATCTTGTCCGCCCACACCAAAGGATTGCCGGCCGCCCTGACAATATCACCCTGTGCTGTCAAAGCACCACATCCACCACATTATTATTCACGGCGTTCTTGCTGCCTAACCAGCCCAATTCCACCTTGCCCGAAGCGGTTTCCTGATTTTTCACATCAATAGTCAAATTGCCCGTGCCATTATTGGACCAGGCATCCAGTTTTACCGCATTGCCCGCCATAATGCCAATGTTTTCCATATCCCCGTTGGACTGCAGTTCCACCGTCCTGCCAAAAAGCAGACCGGTCTTATCTAAAATTGCGCCGGAACTGTTGATGCTGACCCTGCCCTTTTCGTCACCGCCGGCGGCACTTGTGTACAACTGCTGATTACCGATATTGCCATAGATAAGAATGTTCTTGTCCGTAGCGGCGGCATTGATAATGTCCACCTTGCCGTTTTCGGCGGCAGTGCCAAGGAAGGAAATGTCAATCTTGTTATCCGCACGCACCTTTGCCTGATTAGTGTAATAAAGGCCTTTGTTTTTCTTCCAATGGAATCTCATCCATTTGTGGCAGCCGTACAAGCCGGTGGTATAAGTGGTGGGGGGACCGTCCTGCGTCCAAACATCATCTGCCTCCACCTTGGTCAAATAACGGGTCATTTCCAATTCATTACCCAAAGAAGTGCCTTCGTCCACAATGAAACTTCCGTCCTGACGTGGTCTTTCGCCAAAGGTTTGTTCCGGCTTATCAGGGTCTATGATTGTTGTTTCCTCCGGACTGGTGCTGTAC
>JAGHTS010000032.1 GCA_018065225.1 Candidatus Phascolarctobacterium caballi | reverse complement strand
CTGATAGGGATGTTCTCCGACAAAAAACTTGTAACTTATTACCGACGCCATAGACGCTATCAATGTTCCTAATCCGCCCACATTTACTCCAATCAACAATGCATTTGCCTGATCGGTAAGTCCTGCCAAAAGCATTGCTGCCGGCACATTACTGATAAACTGTGATACACCAAGTGCCACCATATAAGTTCCCCACGCCGTTCCCAAAAAAGAATTTTTTAAATAAACCACCAAATCTGTTTGCTGAATATTGCCAATAAAAAGAAAGAATCCTACAAAAGTCAATAGCAAACCATAATCGGCTTTCATTAACAAACGCCAATTTACAAAAATAATTGCCAATAAAGTCACTCCAATTACTGGCAATTTTTCCAAATAATGTAAAACAGCGGCAATATTCAAAGCCAAAAGAAACAATGCCAAAATTGTCATTTTTTTATTCAATTCATGCATGTTTTCTAATTGAAAATTTACTTTAACATTTTTTGTCCGCCAAATCAATAACAAAATATATACCGCACTAAAAAGAACGGGTATTGACATTATTGATAAAAATCCTTGCGGCGTATAGTGAAAATGATTAAACAAAAATAAATTTTGAGGATTTCCCTGTGGTGTAAGCATACTGCCCAAATTGGCTGCCATTGTCATTAAAATCACTGGTCTAATCATATCTAATTGTATCGTCCTGCCAATTATCAACGCTAATGGTACGAATGTGATCAATGCCACATCATTGGTTACAAACATTGAAACAACAAACGTAAGACAGGCCAACACATTTGTGACTTCCCTAAATGTTGTACAATGACATAATAATTTTGATGCCAACCAATCCAAAAAGAAAATACTTTTCAACAATGCAACAACCAACATCAAACTAAACAATACCAAAAGCACATCAACATCCACGTAATTCAAATCAGGTTTATGAAAAATTGATGATACCGCAGCTAATATAATTGCGATTAGCAAAACTAAATCACGCTTTACAAACTCTTTAGCTTTATTCAACATTTACAGCGACACTCCTAATGAGGTAATTATACTATTAATTTAAGAAAACAAAAATCTTTTTGGCTTCTTAAATTTGAAAA
>JAGHTS010000178.1 GCA_018065225.1 Candidatus Phascolarctobacterium caballi | reverse complement strand
ACTTAATCCCAAACCATATTTAAACATCACACCCGGGTCAAGTCCGTAAGAAACCGGTATGGCTCTTGTAGACACCGGCAAAATATAGGCACAATTAAATGCCACTATTGTAATCAAAACATAGGGTATCGGATTTAATCCCAATTCCTGCGAAATGCTTTGCACCACCGGGATAGAAATGGATGCCGCCGCCGTGTTGCTGGAAATTTCTGCCAAAAAAGTAGTAAATGCCACAAAAACACCCACTGTTTCCACACCGCCATTTAACGGCAAAGTTGTGATAAGTTCTGCCATCCGCTGTGCCGCTCCTGTTTCGGTTACCATTCTGCCTAATGCCAAACCGCCTGCAAACAGAAAAAACATTCCCCACATCAATTCTTTTTCCACTTGTTTCCATTCCACCATCATATTTCCCTGTTCATCTTTCAAAACAAAGCACAGCATCCCACAACAAAAGAAGACATAAGCAGGCCGAAGTGCTGGGAACCAGTCGGCAAACAAAGGACGGGCAAATGCCGCAATGGTGGCAAAACTGAATAAAATCAGTCCAAGCCATTCACCCCGTTTCATTTTGCCAAATTCTGCATTCAACTTGGCAAAATATTCTTTGGTATCGGACAATTTTTTGATTGGCGTAGGAATAAACATTAAAAACACCATATTCAGCAACAAAACCATTAACAAAAAAGGGATAAATCTGCCCACCCAGTCAACATACATAAACTCGTGACCTGTAATCCGTTCCAAATAAGCCACTGCAGTCAGGTTGGCGCTGCTGCCAATAGGACTGCCAAATCCCCCAATACCGCTGCCCCAAGCGATTGCCAAATAGATGGGTATTGCTATTTTCATTAACAAATTGTCATTCAAGCCGCTGTATCTCAACATTGCCGCCGCAATAGGTAACATTATCATTGCCACCACCACATTGGGCAGAATAGTGCTTAACAATGTAGCGGCACATAACCACACCAAAATCTGCTGTTTGATATCTGTACCGATAAAACAAAGGGCTTTAACAGCCAATCGTTTGTCCAACCCGGTATTTGTCCATGTCAATGACAAAATATCACTGCCAACCAAAAGTACAACTATTTCGCTGAAATATTGACTGATGACTTGTTGGGCAGGAATTAAATCAAAAATTGCATTAACTGCAATAGGCAAAAAACTAGTAACAGCGATATCCACAGGACGCAATATCCACCACAACCCCATCCACACGGTTAATGCCATTGCCACTGCCGCCTTAAAACCAAATATTCCTTTCAGCAAAAATATCATTGCCACAAACACTACTGGTCCTATGATAATATTTCTTACTCTTTTATTCATAATTTCTCCTTATTTTACATTATTTTAACACAAATTCAGCAGTAAGGGCATGACAAATAATTTCTACCTGCCATGCCCTTAAAAAATCCCCACAGTAAAATTTAAT
>JAGHTS010000209.1 GCA_018065225.1 Candidatus Phascolarctobacterium caballi | reverse complement strand
GCAGCGAATACCCTTTTGTCATTTTGCTGATGGTGCCAAGCCATTTCATAATGTTGCAACGCAATTTGCTTTATACGGCGGTAACCCGTGCCAAAAACAAAGTTTTGGTAGTGGGTTCAAAAAAAGCGGTGCGGCAGGCGGTGGTCAACAATCGGACAAGACACCGTTATTCACTTTTAAAAGAACGGTTGCAGGGACGGGGAGATTTGTTTTGACAGATATTTTGTATAATTTACGCTTGTTGTGGGAAAATGTTGTACCCCGTCGTTGTGCGGTTTGCAATACAATAATTCATGACGGGGCATTTTGTTCCCAGTGCAGGGTAGATTTTGCTTTGCATAAAATGGTTGAAGACGGCAACGAATTTAATTTGCTGTATTTTTTGTTTAAGTATAAGGATGAATTGCGGGACTTAATCAGGGCGGTGAAATTCCAAAATTGTACCCGTTATATTCCTTATTTGCGGGAAGAAGCGTTTTTGGCAATGGGTACAGGGTGGTCAGATTTTTTGCAACAGTATGATTATGTCACTTGGATACCAACTTCTACAGACCGTAGGGAAGAAAGGCAATTTGAACTGGCGGAAAAAATTTTTACATTTTTACCCCAAGAAAAATTAAAGAGCGTGTTAGTACGGACACGAAAAACAGCGCCGTTATTTTCTATGAACAGGGAAGAACGGCAAAAAGAACTGGCAGGATGTTTTGCCATAAAAACCGATGTCAGGGATAAAAGGATTTTGCTTGTTGATGACATTTATACAACAGGCAGTACGGGTAGGGAAGCGGCACGGACTTTGCACAAAGGCGGGGCAAAATATGTTGATATGTTGGGATTTAGTGCCAGCAAAGATAATTGGGATTAGGCGGTTGACAGAATAAACCGCCTTTTTTTATAATTTGTTCTATGAAGACAAGAGATTTGACAAAAATTGCCTTATTGGTGGCGATGAATTGTGTAAGTGCCTATATCATTATCCCCTTACCATTTTCTATGTCGCCCTTAAGTTTGCAGACCTTAATGATAAATTTGGTGGCATTACTTTTGCCTGTCAAACAGGCGGCATTGGTTATGACGGTTTATTTGCTTTTGGGGTTGGCTGGTGTGCCTGTCTTTACAGGAGGGACAGCCGGATTTGCCAAACTTTTGGGGCCCACAGGCGGTTATGTATGGGCATTTTTGCCGGCAGTGGCATTGATGTCTTGGTTAAAGGGAAAAGAATACGACTTTTACCGTTATATTTTTGTGGCGGTTTGTATTGGTATCCCCGTAATTTATGTTTTTGGTGTCAGTCAGTTGATGTTGGTTACAGGATTAAATTTGTGGGAAGCAATTTTAATGGGAGTGTTGCCCTTTGTTGTCGGTGATATTGTCAAGGCGGTTGGGGCGGCTTATTTGGTAAAAGTGATAAACAAGATGTTGTAACAAAACATTTTGATTTAAAACCGTCAAATTTTTTAAAAAGACGTTCTAAATGTTACGTAACATTTACTTTAACTTTTTGAACTTTTTACTTTGAAAAGCCAGTTAATTTTGAATTTTGAAAGGCGGGAATGAAAAAGAAAAGTGAAAACCCCCTCTGTCAGTTGCGGAGCAACTGACATCTCCCCCTACGGGAGAGACGAGAAAATTTGCATAACGCTTAACCCTTGCCGTCACCGTAGGGGAAGGTGTCAGCGACAGTTTTTAGGCGGCTGACGGAAGGGGTTTGGCATCTTGTACAAGAGGGTGATTGATTATTGATTATCAATCCTCAGTTACTTCGTGACAGCTCCTTTTCAAAGGAGCCGATGGGGAACGGGAGCGACAGAAAAGTTTGCAAAATGAAAAAATATGTCCACTTTTTATATAAAAAATTTTATTTTTATATAAAAACTGCCTTTATTTTACAAAAAAATTTTAACGGTAAAGTTAAAATGGGGTTAAATGTCAGTTTATTTGCACATTGGGTGTGATATAATAC
>JAGHTS010000328.1 GCA_018065225.1 Candidatus Phascolarctobacterium caballi | reverse complement strand
ATATACCCGGCCATCCTTCGCACTCTTTTTGTTCCATGGCGTGCTTCGGCTCGAAAGCATAACATGCTTTCTCAACCTGTCGGGGATTTTGTTTTTTAATTTTAGTACGTATATATAGTGAAAGAGAACAATTAGAGTTTCCGTCCCCTGTCGGGGATTTTGTTTTTTAATACATTATTGGTGTATGTTGTATGCAAAAAGGTTACCTTTGTTTCCGTCCCCTGTCGGGGATTTTGTTTTTTAATCAACAAAAGTAGGAATAGACGAACAAATTGCAATAGGGGTTTCCGTCCCCTGTCGGGGATTTTGTTTTTTAATACAATTCATCGTTATGTCAGTTTGAATTATATGGAACAGTTTCCGTCCCCTGTCGTGGATTTTGTTTTTTAATCGTATTGTGATTCACATAGAAAATGCACAGAATGCAAAATGTTTCCGTCCCCTGTCGGGGATTTTGTTTTTTAATTGTCCGCCCGAACGAATATATGAACGCGGCGGATTGTTTCCGTCCCCTGTCGGGGATTTTGTTTTTTAATGCGTCATTCTCCACATTGTGCATAAACTTTTCTGTGGGTTTCCGTCCCCTGTCGGGGATTTTGTTTTTTAATTGTGAAAGCTTCTGATGGTACTCGTATTGATCATAAGTTTCCGTCCCCTGTCGGGGATTTTGTTTTTTAATAGGTTAGAATGGTTAAATTTACCGAAAACACAACGATCTGTTTCCGTCCCCTGTCGGGGATTTTGTTTTTTAATATAGCATCTTTACGGCATTACTGGTAATTGTTTTTGTCAAGTTTCCGTCCCCTGTCGGGGATTTTGTTTTTTAATCCCGCCCCGTGTAACCCGCACGGTTACTGGGCAAAATTATCGGTTTGCGGCGGAGTCACAAAAAAATGCAAATTTTTGCCTAAAAAACATCCCTCTGCCGATATCAATAATTTTATATATGGATTTTGTCATTTGTCTTTATTTTACCAAACTTTGCTTTTGTTATCAAGATTTTTTCCGTTTATCTTAAGATATTTTTGGATTATCTTAAGATATTTGGGCAAAATACATATTTAAGTTTTGCTGTTGTGCATAATTTCCCGCTTTCAAACCGGTTTTGTAATTATTTTTTCGGATTTTGTATACAAAATTTTTTGTTTTGTATACAAAACCGGCTTTTTTGCAAAATAATATTTTACTGTCTAACTTTTTTATTGGTTTGGTTTATGTCGGTATCAGATGATTATGCACTTGTCAAAATCGCCGTATTGGGTTTGGGGATTGCCCAATATGGTTTCGTTGCCGCACCTGGATATGTCGTACATTCTGAAGGAATCTGTTTCAATGTCAATGTACTGGCGTGCCTTTGTCAAAATTTCGTGCCACTGCCATTTGTCTATTTTGGTTTCAAAAACTGATTCCTGGATGCGTATTCCGTAGCTTTCCAGCAATTTGACTACTTTGTACCTGTTTTTGTTGTCCGATATGTCATACATTATTATTGTCCTGATTTTTGGCTGCATTATCTTATCTCCATGGCGGTGTAGTATTCGCTTTTGTCGTTTAAAACTACGCTTACATATTTTTGGCATTGACGTTTCAGCAAATCCCTGTATGTCGCACCGTTCCCCAAATATTCTACGTCCGTTATCAGTTTTTTATGGTAGTTTGACAAAAATATTTTTAGTCCCTCTTTTGTAAAAAAGCATCCGTTATTTTCCCGGCGGAACATTTCTTTTTTTATGATTTGCCTTTTTATCATATTTAATACTGTTGTATCAACTATTATTGTCCGCCACTCTTCCATCAAATCCGATACCAGTGCGGCATGTCCTTCTTTTATCCTGTGCAGAAAGCCGATATATGGGTGCAGTCCGCAAAGATTGGCATTGGCAAGTATTTCGTTGAACAACATGCTGTATCCCATGCTTAACATTGCGTTGACTTCGTCTTTGGGCGGGCGGCGGGTGCGTTTTTCAAACTGAAATTCTGTTGGCATAAGGCAGCTGAACCCTTCATAATATTTTCTGCTGATAACAC
>JAGHTS010000168.1 GCA_018065225.1 Candidatus Phascolarctobacterium caballi | reverse complement strand
TAATAGATCTCTGTATCCTGCTTGGTGCCATTGACCCATTCATAGGTCAGGCCGCCCTTGGGCTGATAAGTGTAGCCGCTGCCGTTGGCAGTTATCTGGCTGGTGTCTCCTGTAGTCCCGCCATATTGCGAGGGCTGAACACCGCCCGAACGGGTAATCTCCACCGCCTTGCCCAAACCGCTGTCAACAATGGTAATGGAACCCTGAACATCGTTCACCACCAAATCATTCAAAGCCAAGTTGTGGTCAAAGGTGTTTTTCGCTGTAATGTTATAAACACCGTCAAGGCATTTAATCATACCGTCCCCGGTGGAAGAAATACGGCCGTTCAAGAAAATATGCCCGCCGTTGGCATCCACACGGGAAGTAACAACCGTATCTGTAGATGGGTTGTAATATGCCCCTATTTCATAGACATAACTTTGGCTGGCACTGTCCCAAACCGCACCGCCCTCCCGTATCAGGTAACGGGGATTGTTCAGCACATCCTTGTCCGCCAGTTTCGCTTCACCGCTGCCAATGCTGTTCCTGATTGCCTGAATGCGTGCCTCATCCTCCGCCGTCAGGTTCAGGCGGTATTCGCCAAAACCGCTTTGGATAATGCCGTTCACATTGATATCTGCCGCACTCAGGACAATGTCGGAACCGGTAATTCTGCCGCCCAGCGGCTTGTCACCGTCCTTGCGGACAATAATGGGAGCATTATCCATCTTTATCTGTGGTACATAAGAATAGTTATCGCCATCATGAAACACCTTGCAAAATTCAACCTTGGCTCCAGCATCAGGAAGTGCAACAGTATGAAAATAGTTTCCACTACCCGGCTGAGAAACCAGCCCAAGTTTTTTTGCCTCATCCATCGTAAGGGTTATAACAATGGTGTTTTGTTCTGGTGATACAGTCACCATAACAGCATTAACAAATTTTTCATCAAGCAACCCCAAAGAAATCGCTTCCTGAGGATAAAGAACAACACCCTTTTTTTGGTAACATGCCTCCAGCACCCTTTTGCCCGCATCGCTACTATATACCGTCACAAACTCGTCAAAATACTTTCTATAAGAAGCGGCGGAGGAATCTTCATTAAGAATTTCTGGGGCGCCGCCAACGTTAATCAGACCATCAGCGTTATTCTCAAAAATTCTGCCGTTTTGGGAATGTATAGTTACTGTAGCGCCGTTGACAGTTGCCCTCTCACCGGAAACAACAATATCACCATCATTAGTGCCAATGTCCACAACCCCTGCTTTGTTGACCACTTCGCCCACAACATAAATATGGGAGGGGACTTTCATATCGCAGGCAGGAGCAGTGCCACCTGCATCTGTATATTCATTAAAATGTACTGTGCCTGCCCAAGTGCCTGTAATATTGATGCCAGGTTCAGTACCTTCTTTAGTTACCACCTGAGCGCCGAAACCCGTCTTCGTTGTCTTGTTGATTTCGCCAATTCTTGTGGCATAAGTACCTTCAAGCAATGCCTCGTTATTGTAATATACCCTGCCTCCGGAATGGTCAATCACCACATCATTGACCTGCAACAACATACTGCTGTTGTTGAGGATATTGATGGAGGCCTGGCCTTTGGCAGTAATCTTGCCTGTAGCTGTTCCTTTCAAGTCGGAGGTTGCAATATCCACATTACCGCCCTGCCCGTACAAATTGGGCAGGTTGATGGCAAGGTTGACACCGGAGAGCGATGCGGAAGACGGGTCGTCTGAAAGCAACCCCATACTTTTAGCCAGGTTATACAACCTGTTCCGTTCTGCCTGCAAATTATAGTAGGCGGGGCCCTTATCCGCCCCATATTCATTCAACAGTTTGTCCAACTGCTCCAACTGACTCAAGGTCTGTTTTCCCAACTCTACGTTTTGAGCAGAAAAATCGGTGCGTTTGATACCTGTGATGCGGAAGAATTCTTCTTCCTGCTCCTGCACCGTATAGGTGTGCCCGCCCTCTGTATATGCCTCAAAACCAAAGTTAATGAAATCGGCACTGATTTCTGTACCATGGCCTTTTGTTGCACCACTATCATAGAGATAATATTTTCCGTCTTTTGCCGTATAATCTGCCACCACCAGCACTTGATTGCCGGTAGGCGTAATATGGTCAGCCGTACCATCATCGGGAACAACCACATAGATCTTGTCATCACTATTTTTACCGATATAGACCGCAATTTTGTTTAGAACTCCGGCGGTAACATGACCATCCACCTGCACATAGTTGGTGTCCGTTATATTGTTGCCAAGGTTGCCCTTGCTGGTGGTAACCCGTTCATCGCCATAGTTGTTCTTGAACCAGCAGTAGGAACCTGTCTCACGGTCAATCTTCTCATAACCTTTGTCTGCCGCAATATTGGTATCCTTGACAGAGAACAATTCCGCATCCTTCTGCACCGTAATATGATTGTTCTGCGTCAAGTTGCTATGGACACTGGTATAAGGTATGGTAATTATGGATGCGGCGAACGCCCTGCTTGCCTGCAACACGCTGTACTCTGAAACCTTGCCGTTTTCATCCCTGCTGGTGTAGAGGTTCAAATTGCCCAAACTGATAATATCCACACCGCCGCCAATATCAATGGTATTGTTCCGTGTGGTGGTGTCATAAACATAGCACCCTGCACCGCCAATGCCCAACGTAATATATTCACTGAAACCCACCGTGCTGGAATCAATGTTGTCATAAGCCACAATATACAAATCCTGCTTGCCGTTGGTAGTCCGTAACTCTGTATCATAAGCGTTACCGTCATTTTCCACTATCTGCACATTGGTGTTGTCCGTTATAGTGTTACGGATGGTGGAAGTGATGCCCCCGGCCACCGCCGCCGAAGCGGTGGCGCTTTCGCCCACGTTAATAATATTGTGGCTGTATCCGCCCACAATCATCTTGCCGCCGGATTTGAGTTTTGCCTGTGTCTTATTGGCAATCAACTTGCCGTTTGCATCTTTGGTAAAGTTGCCGTTTGCATTTTTGGCAAAAGAACCGCCAATAAGGGTTTCGTTGCCAATAGTTACTTTGCTGTCAATACTGTTGCTCAACCCCGCAACACCTACGCCCTTCATGGAACCGTACATCATATAATTGCTGTGCAAAGCGTCTTTCGTACCGGTTTTTGAGGGGTCGGCAACCCCTTTATTTTGATTGAAATTGGTAGTGGTGAGGACATTCAAACTGCCGTCTGTTGTAATCGTGGCATTATTTAATTCTGTAACATTCAGCACATCCGTATAGGTACGGATGCCGTTGCCGCTGCCGCCGAGAATGGTGCCGCCCCATCCCACACAGGCAATTTTGCTGTCCGTATCATGGTTTGCCCCAACCGTTACATTTCCGGAAGCCGTAATGTCACCGCTAAGCAAAAGTTCCGCAACGAAATTGGCATCATTCTTCACACCGGCCGCCAAAGGCGTAATGGCAATGGCAGAGCCGGAATAGGCATTGGTTTCCATAGTGCCGGTCTGCTCCGTGTGTGCCGCCAAATCAAGGTCATGCACTTTTAAGTTTTGGGCATCAAATTTCAGGGTTGCCTTGTTGTCAATGGTGTTCCGCACATAGTTGGTGCCGCCCAAATTGGCGGCAGTTGTCGTCACCCCGGAAATAACATCATTAAAATAAATATCGCTGACAGATTCAACGCTGAGGTCTGCCTGTTTCCCCTCCGTGTAAGCGTCCACAACAATCTTGCCAATCTGGGTATCCGCTGTGGCGGTGGAATTAACCCTGCTCTTGTTTATTTCCACATTAAGAGCGCCCACGGTCACAAAATTTTCGTTGGCGTTCAAGGCAATGTCCTGAAAACCGTTGGTGATATCAATATCATCCCCTTTGAAAGCAACACCGTCTTTAATGCTCAAGGTGGCAGTGCTGTTCAAAGTTGATTGTGCCAAAGTGCCTCTTCCATCAATGCCATCAAAACCATAGAAGCCCACAGTGGCACTTAAATTGTAGTTATCTCCTGTGGTTTTCTTCTCCTTGAAGTTGTCCAAGGTAATTTTCGTACCGTTCAGTTTGGAATTACTGCCTGTGCTGTCTATTTTCAAGGAGAAATTGCTCTTGTCAGTTACCTCTGCACTCAAATAGCCGGCGGAAAAAACGTCAAAGCCGGGAGAAAGAATTTCTGCTTTCAATGACCTTGTATCTTTGTTCCTGATAAGCAATTCCTCATTTGTTCCTGTGGCAGTCAAGGTACTGCTGTCCACAGTTATATTAACTTTGTCACGACGTTCCACAAATGCCTCATTGACACTTGCAAGTTCAGCAGCATTGGCCCGCACCGGTGTTGCTTTAGCCGAAATCTTGCCATCCGTCTTATTCACAATTTCAACCTTTTTACCTTTCAAAGTGGCATTGTTGACTGTAATACCAATGTTTTGGTCGGTGGTGATGAAATTGGTTATGCCTGCACCTTTCACACCCAGTGCTTGCACTGACAACACTGAGGAATCCACCGTATCCTGCACATCCGTGCCTACCTCAATATTGCCGTTGGCATTGATTTCCACCCCTGACACTTTTGCCAGAATGCCTTTCTCCGTAACTGTACCTGAAGATGTTGTTGTGTGCTTAGTTAATACTCCCTTCGCCACTTCGTCTATATCTTTGTCAATATCATCATTCCCGGATGTTCCGCCATAGGTCTTTGTTTCGTCATTGTCCATGCCTGTCGGCTCGGTAATGTTGCCATCAGCATCAGGATTGTTGAAAAGCAAACCATAGCCATTATCGTCCGTATCATTACTGGACGGTTTGGTAATAGTATAACCGGTGGTATTCTCATTGCCCAAATTTATCCGTACCTTGGTACCTGCCGCCGTTACAAGGGAGAGGGAAATTGGATAAACAGCATCCGTAACCTTGGCATTTTCCTTTGCCAAAATCTGCACATCCCGGGCATAAATTTCCTCATTGTTGCTGCCGACCACTTCCGCCAAAGCGGTAGTATTCATGTTTTCTGTAACAATATTGGCACCCACAGTAATAGCACCAACCCCAACATTCACTGCTGTAAAGTCATTTTTGATGTCATTGAGGGAAAGAACTTTCAAATTTGCCCTCTGTTGGTTGTTTGTTCCGATATTACTGTCCTTCACAAGGGCACGTGCCGTACCGTGCAATTCATTGTTCCAAACCGCAACCCCTGCTTCAATGCCTATGGAAACCCCAACGCCTATTTCCTGTGCGTCCGTCCTGATTGTGTTGGTGGCGCTCACTTCATCCACATTGGTGGCAGTGAAATTGGTGTCTGTAACACCCTTGTGGGTAATATCTGCAAAATCCACCAAAGCAAGGGTTTCCGCCCGGTCGGATACTGTATAGACATTGGCAAAGGCGGCAACGTTACCCAAAATATTCTTTATTGCCGTCCAAAATATCTTTTCGGAAGATGCATCGCTCGGAGCCAGTTGCAGTTTGGCGGCAACAACCACACTGGTGCCGCTTTCTGTAACATTTTCCTTGCGGTCCGCCTTAACCTCAGTCCGCAAATCGTCTAATTTTACCGCCTTCAGGGTGGCTTCGGTCTTGCCGGTCAAATCCACTACGCCCACATTGCCTACAGCCGCCAGATTAAAACTTATTCCCGGTTTCGTATCCAGACCTACGGACACGCCCACCGCCACATTATGAATGTTTATGGTGTGGTCGGTGTTTGCCAAAACTTTGACATCTCCCACAGTGATGGTTTTCTGGTCAGCGTCTGTCAAGGTCACACCCTCTACTTTTTCCGTACCTGAAAC
>JAGHTS010000091.1 GCA_018065225.1 Candidatus Phascolarctobacterium caballi | reverse complement strand
GCTTACGTTTGCCATGGTGTTTATGGTGTTTTTCAACGCATCTGTTCCGCTTTGGTTGACGGACACTGCATCCAGCCACTCTTTGGCTTTGCTTTCGGCGGGCAGGTTGGTGACGATGTTTCTTATGTCTAAATTGCTTGTTGCCAATGGGTCTTCTTTAAACCTGATGCTGAACTCACTACCGTTATTGACAATATTGTCTGTGTCAACAAGCAATCCGTAGCTTGCCCTGAAGCCGTCTCCCATTGTGCTGTCGTCCGTCCAACTTTGCACATTCAAGCCGCTGCCTGCAAGAATTTTATATTCTGTATTTTTTACCGCATTGCTGACATAAAGTTTTGCCCCGCTTTTTACTGTAGCACTTGTAAGTCCGCTGATTGCCGCAGCACTTGTGATTTTTCTGCCGTCAACTTTAAGGATACTACTCCTTTCAACAGTTAAATCTTTAATCGTTACAGAACCTGTATTGCAAAGGTCAATAATATCAAATTTGGCAACTTTCTTAATAGTTACAGGATTATTGATTTGTAAAGTGTTATTACTATGGGAAGAAGGGCTGCCACCATAACCATATACTTCTGCATTGCTTAAATCACCGCCAGAAATGATAACCTTATTCCCGCTTACTTCGCCACCATAGCTAAACCCGCCAGAGACATACTCCCCGACCGTACCATCACTAATTATAACTGTATTTCCATTTACTTTACCGCCCCACTCACTACTACCGCCATAGACATCCCACCCGACCGAACCTCCACTAATACTAACTGTATTTTCTGTTACGTTGCCATAAATGCTGCGACCGCCATAGACAGTATTAACCATACCACCACTGATTGTAACTGTATTCCCTGTTGCGTCGCCGTACCAGCTAAACCCGGCAGAGACTTCACCACCAGCCGTACCGCCACTGATGTTAACCGCATTTTCTGTTACGTTGCCATTACTACTATTACCGCCATAGACACCATTGACTGAGCCGCCACTGATGTTAACTATATTTCCAGTTATATCAGCATCTATATCAGCATCACTATAACTCTTCCCGCCATAGATATATCCCTCAACCGAACCCCCGCTGACTGTAACTGTATTCTCTGTTGCGTCGCCGTAATCACTATTACCTCCATAGACATCTCCCCCGACCGAACCGCCACTAATACTAACTGCATTTTCTGTTACGTTGCCATAAGTGCTGCGGCCGCCACAGACATCCCTCCCGACCGAACCGCCACTAATACTAACTGCATTTTCTGTTATGTTGCCATCCCAGCTATAACCGCCATAGACAACACCGACTGAGCCACCACTGATTGTAACTGTATTCTCTATTGCGTCACCGTCATCCCAGCTATAACCACCATAGACCCTCACAACCTCACCATTTTTAAAAACAACGGTCTTGCCTGAAATAATAATGGGCCCACTATCATAACCGCCATAAATCATGTTTGAACTGACTGCACCCTCACCCCAAACTTCCAGTTTACTGCCTGTACCTCTTAAATCAGCAGACCCGTCCCAAGTTTGTTCTGGTCCGTCATCTACCTTGTACTTAAAGTCCGCCGCCTCAACACCAGTTGCCGGCAAATTGGGCAACAGCAACGCCCCGCCCATGACCACATTTAACAATATTTTCCTTAACAAATGTTTTTTCATTATCTTTACCGCCTTTCAGCAAAATTTACTACATAAAATTTTGTTAATTATATCACAAATAACAATGTTAAGATAAAAATATATCCGTTTTACCATTTTGCAAATTTTTCTGTCGTTCACATTCCCCATTTTTGGCTCCTTTGAAAAGGAGCTGTCACGAAGTGACTGAGGATTGATAACAAACAATAATCAATCACCCGTCTTGTAACTCCGTTGCAAGACACCCTCTTGTCCAAGAGGGCAACCCCTTCCGTCAAAAATGCTCTGCGTTTTTGAAACCTTCCCCTACGGTGACAGCAAGAGTTAAGCAGTATTCCTATTTCTTGTTTCCCCCATTTGGGGGGAAATGTCGCCATCGGCGACAATAGGGGTTTTCACTTCTCTTTCGCACTCCCGCTTTTGCAAATTCAAAATCAAATCG
>JAGHTS010000090.1 GCA_018065225.1 Candidatus Phascolarctobacterium caballi | reverse complement strand
TGTGTTTTTGTTGGCACAAACAGTTCCTCCTGTAACGGGCGCATCAATCTCTATTATGATTTTGATTTTGGCGCAAATAAATATTCCGCAGGAATTAATTGCCCCTTTTATTTCCATTGATTTCTTTTTGAATATGATGCGTACCTGTGTCGGGAAAACGGCTGTTATGAATAATGTTTTTGCCTGTGCAAAAAAAGAGGGGAAAATAGAAACAAAAAATATGTGATAAAATAAAACTTATAAAATAGGGTGTTAAATTATTAGTTTAACACCTTATTTTGTTTTTGCAACTGCTAAATTTTACAAAAATGCGTTTTAAATGTTATGTAACTTTTACGTTGACTTTTGTTATTTTGTAAAATGAAAACGCAAATGATATGGCTTAAAATTCATGTTTTTGATAAAAATCATGGGTTTTGTATACAAAAGTTATGATTTTGTATACAAAACTGCCTAAAAATTTGATTTGAAAATACAAAATTTCACAAAAAAGCGTTTACAAAATGACGTCATTTTTAGATTGCCTTTTTGCACTTTTTATTTTGAAAAGCGATTTGATTTTAAATTTGCAAAGGCGAGATTACAAATTAAAAACCGCTTACGATTTACTCCGTAAGCGGTTTATTTTGAAATATCACTAACAATAGCGGCTACATCGTCAAATTGCTTGCTGTCCAATTTCTCTAACTGACTTATTAAATTCCGCATCCGTTCAGGTTTGGCAACGGATATATTAAAGAATTCTGCTGGGGTAATACCCAAATAATCACAAATAATGAAAAAAGCGGACATACTGGGCAGACCTTGATTATTTTCAATACGGTTGATATATCCGGGATTTTGACCAATGGACAAGCTCATATCACGGGCAGATACCCCTTTTCGCATACGAAGGTCATATAGCCGTTTTGGGAAATCTTCTTCAAGCATATTTATTCTCCTTTTTTATTACATTATATATAATATGCTCTACATAATATTCCATAAAATGACATACCCAACTTGATTTATGATGTTTTACAAGATATAATACAAATCATATGATAAATAATATCATAAAAAATAAGAGGAGAATTTATGACAAATTTAAACTTCTTTAAGTGTAAAAATTTACATATATGCAATTTTGTATTTAGTTTGCTTTTGGTTTGCGGTTTGATGTTTGGATTTAGTGTAGAAGCAAAAACATATACAAATACGGAATATCAATTTTCTTTGTGGGTGCCTGACGGAATGGAAGTTTATAACAGCGGGTCTTTTAAGTTGGACAATGGTGATAATGTTGATGTTATAAAAGGCGAATTGTATGGTTTGAATATGGAAATATCAGTTATGAATGTCCCCAATGTGGATGGGCAAGATTTCAGCAGTTTGAATTTTATTAAAGGATATATGGAAGCGACACGAAATGTTGATTTGCTATTTGGCAATACAAATGTTTTGTATTACTATAACAACCCATGTCCAAATCATTATTACCCGGTTATTGTAAGAGATATAAGTCAAAAAGATTTTGCTTCGGGGGAAACAAATATTGAGATACACAGATATTGTTATCTTATAACCATAAATGGGGCAAACAAATATAAGGGAGTTATCAAACAGATATTGGACAGTTTTACTTGTCTGCGTGAGTGAAAAGGGGTTAAAAATTGAAAAAATTAATTTTAATTTTTTGTTGTTTTATTTTTGCTTTTGCAATGGCAGAAGCGAAAACTTATACCAATACAAGGCGTGGTTTTGCAGTTGATTTTCCTGATTATTTTGTCATAAAAGACAATTATGGCGGTAAGTATGATTTGATTGCTGACGGCGGTGATGGTTATGGAAGTAAAGAATTATTGAACCAGCAGCCGGGAATAGAAATGACAATAAATTCTGAATCGTATTATAAAACAAATGTAACTTTGGAGGATTTGCAGGAAATTATACGGCAATACCGTGCAAATGCTATGAAATTTGGTATTCAAACGGAGTATAGCATAATTGAAAGTCCAACAGATCATTATCAAATCTTATCAATGACTGCACGGGGGAATGTCGCCTATATTGGAACAACTTCTTTTTGGCATGGAAACAAAATTGTAGTGTCATTGAGTTGTTATGCTTTTGATGATGGTCCGAAAATTGTTACAAAAATTCTTGAATCATTAAGGTGTATAGCACATTAATGATTCATATAAAAATTATTAAATTAAATTTTGGAGGATTGAAAAATGAAAAAATTTTTGGGATTAATTTTAATGTCTGTTGTTCTGTTTTTAATTTTTTATGGTGGTAAGAATCAATTTACACCTGACGAATTTGTTGATGCGATGTATGAAAAATTTGATTTTGTACATCAGGATTATAGACCTGCACATCATGATGGTTTTCTAGGTGTTTTTAATACTCCCGAGGTTCCAGAAAGTTATATTTTTAAACCTAAATTTGGTGTTACAGAGGAAGAATTAAATGAGAAGATTACGATAATTGGAGTTGTTGAGAAACTTGGTACTTTTGACGGAGGTAATAGTCATTTGGTGGGAATAGATACTCATAAAAAAATAGAGGATGTAAGGTTTTCGAATTACAAAGATGTAACTTTTAAAATACTTGTATATGGGTATACTAAATTTTTATCAAATATATCTAAAGGCGATAGAATAAAAATAACACTTACATGGAATAATTTAATACCTGAAGAGGATAGAGATGTGTCTGACTATAATTATATTGCTAGAGGTGGTGATATGATATGCGTTTATAATTCATATTTAGGAACTACTGAAACTGAAACTTATTCTGCCAGAGAATTTCAAATGTTAATAGAAAAAACATGGTTACAAGAAGTGATA
>JAGHTS010000329.1 GCA_018065225.1 Candidatus Phascolarctobacterium caballi | reverse complement strand
GGTGTTTCAATAGTAAATCTGGTACAGGGTTTATGCATTGCCATGATTTCTATAAAGGCACGGAAAATGTCTTTCTTGCTGATAATCCCTACCAAACGGTTATCCTTGTCCACCACAGGGAAAGATGGGTAATCATATTTGTAAAACTGATATGCTACAAATTCCACGCTGTCCTCTGCGTGAACGGTTACCGTATCTTTACGCATCAGGTTTTTGACTTTAAACCGTCCCAACAAAGAATTTGCTTCCTGTCGGCTGAGCATAGTGATGTCCGCAGGGCAGGCACGGTACACTTCCTTTTCGCTGATAAGTCCCAACACTCTTTTCAAATCGTCCACCACAGGCAAAGAACGATGTCTTGTACCACGCATGGTTTCAATGGTCTGCAATAATGAATCCGCTTCACCTGCTGTAACCACATCTGTTGTCATGTAATTTTTTACAAGCATCATTAACCTCCCAAGTACGCTTTACGCACTTCATCCGAAGCCGCCAGTTCTTTGGCGGTGCCGCTTAAAGTGATTCTGCCGGTTTCCAAAACATACGCCTTGTCTGCAATAGATAAAGCCATGTTGGCATTTTGTTCCACCAGCAATACTGTTGTTCCGTCCGCATTTATTTCTTTGATAATATCAAAAATCTCCCGTACCAGCAAAGGTGCCAACCCCATTGAAGGTTCATCCAAAAGTAACAATTTGGGCTTGGACATCAACGCCCTCCCCATTGCCAACATTTGTTGTTCACCACCGCTTAATGTACCGGAAATTTGGTTTTTCCGTTCCAAAAGACGCGGAAATTTATTAAATACTTCCTGCATATCATTTGCTATATTTTCTTTATCTTTGCGAAGATATGCCCCCAACTCAAGATTTTCCAACACGGTCAGGTTGGCGAACACATGCCGTCCCTCGGGTACCTGTATCAACCCCTTCCCCACAATTTTGTGGGCGGGCATACCTGTGATGTCTTCACCGTCATACTTGATAACCCCTGATTTCGGTTTCATTAATCCCGAAATTGTGTGGAGGGTGGTAGATTTGCCTGCCCCGTTACTGCCAATCAACGCCACAATATCGCCATCAGTAACTTCCAAACTAATCCCTTTAATGGCATGAATAGCGCCATAGTAACAGTTAAGGTCTGTAACTTTTAACATCAGCCAATCACCTCCTCACCCAAATATGCCTCAATAACCCTGCGGTTATGTTTGATTTCATCAGGTGTGCCTTGTGCAATCAACATACCGTATTCCAATACATAAATACGCTCGCACACACCCATTACCAAACTCATATCGTGTTCAATCAGTAAAATTGTCAGATTGAATTTTTCCCTTATCCACCGTATCATTTCCATCAGTTCATGTGTTTCCTGCGGGTTCATTCCTGCTGCGGGTTCGTCAAGCAACAAAAATTTTGGTTCTGTTGCCAACGCTCTGGCAATTTCCAGACGGCGTTGCTGTCCATACGGCAAGTTCTTTGCTTTTTCCTGTGCCAAATCTTCCAAATGGAATATTTTCAACAACTCCAACGCTTTATTGGTAATAACATCTTCTTCTGCCAAATATTTTTTGTCACGGATAATGGC
Organism: Candidatus Phascolarctobacterium caballi; assembly: GCA_018065225.1. Classification (GTDB taxonomy): domain Bacteria; phylum Bacillota; class Negativicutes; order Acidaminococcales; family Acidaminococcaceae; genus Phascolarctobacterium_B; species Phascolarctobacterium_B caballi. The sequence continues at coordinate 1,176 of JAGHTS010000329.1, read as the reverse complement.
ATTGCCCAAGCCATAGGATACATGCATATTGTAGGCAATTTTAACATTATCAATAACACTCAAATCTGCAAACAGACGGATATTTTGGAATGTTCTTGCCATCCCCATTTGCGTAACCTGATAAGATTTCTTGCCGCTGGATTTTTCCCCGTCAAAAAATATCTCGCCCTCTGTGGGTGTATAAACTCCTGTAATCATATTGAATGCAGTGGTTTTGCCTGCCCCGTTGGGGCCAATCAAACCGACCAACTCGCCCTTGTCAATATGCAAGGTCAAATTGGACACTGCCCGCAAACCGCCAAAAACAATGGAAACATCCTTGACATCCAATAATCTTTCTGCCATTATTTCCACCTCCCCAACAATTTGCCAAACATCTTACGGCTCAATTCCTCATTACCGAACAACCCCTGCGGACGGTACAGCATCAGCACAATCATTGTTGCCGAATAAATAATCATACGCCACTCGGGGAAATCGGACAAAGCCGCACTTAAAAAAGTTAAAAGAACAGCACCCACAATGGAGCCGCTCATAGAACCCAAGCCGCCCAACACCACCATTGTCAGCACATCAAAGGAACGCATAAAAGTGAAAGATGCAGGATGGGCGATAAAGAAATAATGACTGAACATACAGCCCGCCGTGCCTGCAAAAGCGGCACCCAAGGTAAACGCCATTACTTTATACTTGGTAACATTGATACCCATCGTGTCCGCCGCAATTTCATTTTCACGGATTGCCAAACAACATCTGCCATAAGCAGAATTTTTGAAATTCTTGATAAAGAAAATAATGGCAATCATAATCCAAAACACATTGGTAAAGGTGGTTTCACGGGGGATACCCATTAAACCTGATGCCCCGCCCACATACTCAATATTCAAAATGCAAATACGGATAATCTCGCCCAAGCCAAGTGTGGCAATACACAGATAATCACCATTCAAACGCAAAGTCGGCAAACCAATCAATGTGCCAAGCACACCTGCCATTACTGTTGCCAGCACCACACCCAAAGCAAAGGGATATTCCCACATCATAGTCACTACCGCACCGACATAGGCACCCACCGCCATAAACCCTGCGTGACCTATGGAAAACTGACCTGTGTACCCGTTAATCAAATTCAAGGATACTGCCAAAATAATGTTGATACAAATCATGACAATGTTC
>JAGHTS010000266.1 GCA_018065225.1 Candidatus Phascolarctobacterium caballi | reverse complement strand
TATGGTCTTCAATTTTTCCTCCGTAATCATCCTCTTTGGGTGCATCACGACGTATGCCGGCGCTCAAAGTAACATTTTTCAAAATTTTGAAATCTTCATTTACATATAAGGAGACATTTCTCATTTCACGATTTACATTATGTCCTTCAACCTTAGTGGTGTTTTTGTCTTTGCCTTTGGAATAATCAACGCCAACTACCAAATTATTTTTTTGGTCATGATATGTAAATTGGTCAGTTAGAAAATCATAAGAATAATTTGTATCAGAATTCTTTAATGAAAGCCCCGTATAATATTGTTGTGAGTGGAATCGTTTTTCATTGTTGTGTCTGTAAACAAATGTATTTGTTATATTATCATTAATTTGCAAATCATGACGGACATTCATCATTGTGGAATCATATTTCCCTTGATAAGTGTTGTTATAAATAGCATCTGTTCCACTATAATTGGACGAGATATCCATATAATCCAGTGTCACTTTGTTTTTATCATCAATATCATAGATTAATTTTGTACCATAACTTTTACTCTTTGTATGCCCTTCCCACGTATTTCCTTTACCGTCTTTAATGTCGCCCTGTCTTGATGTACCTTCATAAATATTATAAGTAAATTTACCTTCCTTACCCATTGTGTTAAATTTATAATCTTCTTGTCCAAAACTACCCAAAGAAACATCAGTAACAGTTTTTGACTCTTCAATGTCCCGGGTAATGATATTGATTACACCGCCTTTTGCCCCACTGCCATACAACGTTCCTGCCGCACCGCGTAATACTTCAATCCGTTCAATATTATTCATATTGTTTAACACACCGGCATACATATAACCTGATTCTCCAATGCCTTGAAAATCATTTATTTTTACCCCATCAACCAATACCGCAATATCTTTACTGCCATTAATTCTCAAACCACTGATATTGGCATTAAGCTGATTTCCTCCGCCATAGTTTTGGAACTGAATGCCGGGAACTGTCCGCAATGCTTCTTCCACATTTTTCATATTCATATTTTCAATTTCCTGACGGGTAACAACACTTATATCCGCTGTAGCATCGGTAATCCTTTGTTTTGTACGGTTTGCTGTAACAACACATTCATCAAGCATAAAGACATTTTCAGTTCCGGCAATTGGTTTGGTTTCCATAATCGCCACACCATCACCGACGGATACGCTTGCTTTATTTCCGTCCATTTCAACACCTGCATCTTCTACCGTTGCTGTATTATTAACTTCGTTAATAGTTGCTATCTCTGTTTCCGTTTCACTTACAGTTGTCAAATTGCTCTTCTTGGGACTGCCCATAAAGAATTCTTTGAAATCGGAGAATGTAAACATCAATCCGGCATCAACACGCCATTTCTCCTTAATATCTCCTGCAAGGGTTTTTCCAAACGAGCCATATAAAACAGCATCATTTTTCAGTTTGATACTGCCACCTACACGCATTTCCAACCACGTATCTTTAAAATCAATATTGGTACTGCTTGTTGGCTCATTCATGGCACTGTAAGTTGTATCAAAAGATCCGAAAAATTCATGTGCCGCCCCAACTTTTACATAATATGAACCACGTGGTGTTTCCTGCCCGACACAAACATTTAACCTTCCAACTACAGAATCAAAAGCATCTTGCTCAACACTTAAATTCTTTTCATAATATTCACTCCAAGCATTATACGATTTGGAACCAATACGACCAACAGTCAATTCTGCGGAGGGAATTATATAAGCATTGTTTTTTAACGGAATTTTTTTGCCATATTCAGCACTTAAACTCATACCATAATTTTTATAATCCCCGTCCAATGAAAATCCATAATCATTAAATACAGTATATTCATTTTCCAAATGGGAAAGTTTGGCTATCAAATCAATATACTGACCATCCTTATTGACTTTTGTCCCATAAAATGCCAAAGATTTTATATCGTTGTCACCATGACCGCCATTATTGTAAGTACTGGTTCCGTCATTAAAGCTAAATGCAACACCACCTAACCAACCATGCGGCATTTCGCTGTCAAAACCAACTTGAAATGCTTTATACTTGCTACTGAATGAGCCATTATTGTCAAATTCATTATGTCCGCTGTAATATCTTGCCCATATACCATCTTCATCTTTTTTCAACCGCAAATCCCCCATACGTTTCAACAAATCATTGTTTTCAGCACGCCAAGTCATTGTAGTTGATGCCATTGCCATTTTTGCCCCA
>JAGHTS010000189.1 GCA_018065225.1 Candidatus Phascolarctobacterium caballi | reverse complement strand
TGGCACGGTAACAAATAATGGTGGCAAAATGATTAGTCAAAGTGGTTTGTCCATTGCGGCGGAAGGCAGTTTGAAAACAGATATTGATAAATTGGATGTTACAAGCGACAGCATCTCGGACAACGGAGATTTGATTTTAACAGCAGATGGAACAGGTGATGTTTTAGAAAAACAAATTAAAGGTAAAGGTAATTTGACTTTTGCCGGAAACATCACAACAGAAATGGGCAACATTGCCACTTCGGGTACAAATTCAGTTAGTGCCGGTGCAACTTTGACTTTAAGTGACGGTGGAACTTTGACGAAAAAAATTGATGGCGAAGGCACGATAAAATTTTTGGAAGATATTACAACCAATGCAGATAATATTGCTATTTCCGAAACAAACATCGCTAGCGGCAAAACTTTAACTTTGACGGGCGGCAAGACAAATAATCTTGGTGGAGATGGCAATATCGTTATTGCCGGCAATGTGCAGGTAAATAATTTGAATAATGCCAGTGGCGATTTGACGGTTAAAACAAGCAAAGTTTTGAAATTGACAGGGGATAACTTGTCTAAGGAGATAACCAATAATGGCACAGTCATTTTAAATGGCGATGGCATGAAAGTTAATAAGGCAGTTAATGGCGGGACTTTGGAAATTGCAGCAAATACAGAAGTTAATGATGCAAATTATCTGAATGCAGATAAAAATATAGTAGACAACGGCAAGACCTTGATATTTAAGAATGGTGGCGAACTTAAAAAAGTCGTGGAAGGGGCAGGCAGTTTGCAGTTTGATGAAAACACAACAACAGATGTTGACAATATTAAAACCACAGGTACAAATGTAATTGCTAAGAACAAAATATTAACTTTGACGAGCGATGGAAAAGATGGGGACACTTTGACAGCAAAATTGGCTGGTGTTGATGCAAAAATTACAATTGATGGCAAGATTAAAGCAAATGCTGATGATTTTGCTATAAGCGGGGAGTACGGTGGGGTTATCATTAATGAAGATAAAGAATTGGAATTGATTGGAGGGGTATTATGTCAAAATTATAATCAAGGTGTTATTAAATTAAATGGTGGTAATTTGGGCATGGAAGTTTTTGGTACTTTGGAGTTTGCCAAAACAGGTAATTATAATGCAGATTATGTTTCAAAAGAAGATAAAAATATAATTGACAGCGGGGTAACGGCAACTTTTACCGAAGGCAATTTGACGAGAACTTTGACTAATAATGGGACAGTTGTTATGAAGTCGGGCAGTACGCTTGATACTTATAATGCAAAAATTACCGGTGGGGATGTGTCTCTTGGTTCCGGGGTGGAATTTACAAGCAGTAATTTTGAAAATATAAATACTTTGACTTTGGATAATGCAATTTATAATTATCTTAACT
>JAGHTS010000292.1 GCA_018065225.1 Candidatus Phascolarctobacterium caballi | reverse complement strand
AAAGTAAAAGTTACGTAACATTTGCTAAATGTTACGTAACTTTTAAAACGCATTTTTATAAAATTTGGTAGTTATAAATAAATTTATTCGCTAAACTTCTGCCTGTTTGCCACAATATTGGCGATATTGGCAATACCCACCACTTTCCATTCATCATTATCAATTCTGGACATCAAACATTGAATCAGCAATTCTTCTTTCTTGCCATTTTGCAAAACAATTGACATTAAAGCATTTTTGCCGTCATTCTCCACTTCCATAATATTTTTTAATGAAAGTTTATTACCTTTTGATTCTGTCCCTGCTTGTTTTGCTTCCTCAGGTTTGGCAAAATATGATTTTGCCAGTTTGGTTACTTCAACCGTGATTTTTTGTTTAAGTGCAGGGTCAATTTTGGCAACCGCTTTTTCCGCCTCTTTGGAAACCAATTTTCCAAAAATACCTTTGCTGCTAATTTTGTCCAACAAATTGCTTACACCTTTTTTTACCACATCCGTTGTACCTTTTAAATATACTGCCGACAAATCGTCATAACCATTGTTTACAATAGCACCTATATCCACATGTCTTTCAAAACGTGGATAATCTTTTGCCCAATAAGCATACCCAACCATACCCAAAGAATACAACGGGGTTTTGGCAAAGATAAAGAAAAACCAGCCTGCAAAAGCAAGCAACAAAACCAAAATTACAACTAAAACTTTTTTCAAAATTCCCATGACAATTCACTCCCTTCCAAAAACTTTTACAACAATAATGCCGACTTCATATAAAATCAACATGGGCAATGCCATCAGGCACTGGCTGAAAACATCTGGCGGAGTCAAAAATGCCGCAATGACAAAGATTACCAAAACAATATATTTCCGCAAAGAACTTAATGTTTTGGCTGTAACAATGCCCATTCTTGCCAAAATAAAACTGATAATCGGCATTTCAAAAACACAACCAAAGGGTAACACAAACCCAAACAGAAAACTTACATAGTCACTGATGGATAACATGGGGGTTGCGATATCTTGTCCCACATACACAAAAAAAGTAATTGCCGAAAGGAACACCACCGCATAACCAAAAACCACCCCTGTCACAAACAACAAAATTGACAAAAATGTAAAGACAAGCACATATTTCTTTTCATTGTCATACAATGCCGGTTTGACAAAACTCCAAATATTCCAAAAAATAAACGGGCTGGCAACAACAATGGACGCAATAAATGCCACTTTAAGTTGTGCCATCAACGCTTCTGCCAACCCCACATAAATAAACTGAATACCTTTGGCTTTGACGGGTGCGGACAACATTTCCACCAAATTTTCTGACCAATAGGATGCAATAACAAAAAATGCCACCAGCACAATTACAAAGCAAAACAGAAACCGCTTACGCAATTCCTGTAAATGCTCGCCAATGGGTTTTTCGTACATTTGCAGTTTGTCGTCTTCAACAACCGTTACCTCGTTATTTGTCGGCTGGTTTGTCGGCTCCATCGGTTATTTCCTTTTTGTCATCTTTGTCAGGATTTTTCATTTCCTGCTTAAATTCCCGGATACTTGTTCCCAATGCCTTACCCAAGCCAGTTAACTTCCCTGCTCCAAAAACTATAAAAGCAATGGCTAAAATTAATAATAATTCTGTTGCTCCTAACCGCATAATCTCACTCCTTTATAATACTGTTCAATTCATTAACTTTTTCTTGAACACGCTTAAATTCTTCGTTAGCGGAGGCAATACCTTTATTGGCTTCCTCCAATTGCAGTTCGTCCTCAAAATCTTCTGTGACAGACCGCATCATCTGACGTATTTTCTTTACGCCCCGTGCCAATGTTTTGGCGACCTTAGGCATATCTTTGGGTCCCACCACAAAGAATGCCACACACAATATCATTAATATTTCACCAAAACCAATACTCATTTACCTACTCCAAAAAATTGGGCTGTACAGGCGTACCTGTACAGCCCGTTTCAGTTATTATAACCATAACTCAGCTGTTTTTCAACAAACAACGGAAAATTGTAATATTATTTAATCTCCTCACCCTCAGCATCCAATTCCACATCGCGGTTGCCAATGCGTTTTTTTCCAGGCCAGAAATCCATAAACCAGTTATGGAACAACATTGTACAAATAAACAAAATTCCGGGTGCCATTGGGAATTGTTGCGGATGACTGTATCCCGCTTGTGTTCCCAAAAGTCCGGGACTGAATTTGTAATACAAATAATGGAATACGCAGGTTGCCACTGTAATAATTACCAAACGTAAAGCAATGTTAATTGCAGGGCCGTATTTCTTTGGCCCGTTATCAAAATAGAAATTCAAAATCATAGCAGGGATAAGCACCATAATTGCCAATTCACCACTATGCAAATAACGCCAGTCAGGAGCATAAATACGTTTTGCACCGTCAACCGCATAACCCCAAGACAAATCTTGAATGAAGTTAAACATATAGAACAACAACATAGCAAACAGCCATACTCCAACAAAACCTACACAGCCACGAACGATTTTGTTCTTAATTAGGCAGAACGGATAACGTTCAAAGGTCAGTTCCAACAACCAAATTGCCACTGTACCGCACATTACCCAACCTACATTGTAATTGCCGTGCAATGTATGAGCAAAACTATACCACCAAGGATAAGCGGCAGCATATTCTTGGAACGGCCAGAACAATACATGATAATGCGGATGCATCAGGCAGAAGAAGAACATTACGGACATAAAGAAAGTTACCATAAATACCGTAATTCCCCTTGCCGGCTGTTTCATATTTTGCCAAGGATGATTCCCAAAGCATACCGGCACAATTGGGCTTAACCAAGATGCAATAGCCGCAAACATCAAAATTGCCAAAGAAGAATATTCACGGGCATAGAAACGGGTCATACCCAAACCTTCCAGTTGATCAACACTCAAATAAGGAATGGACAATTTGCCAAGGAAATTGTAGAAAAATCCCCAAATTACCACACCTACAACTGCAAAGTTCACCAAAATCAAAGTGCCGCCCGTAACCAGCGGATGTTTGCTTTCACGCCATTTCAACGAGAAAGGCCAGAAGTTAAATATATATGCTTGCCAAATGGCAACAATCAAAATCCAACGTACATACATATAGCCGTATTGGGGAGTGTACCATTTCATCAACCCCCAAGGACGGACATCCATAAAAATTTCCCACAAAACATAGAACATGAAGAAAGAAACCAACACTCCCACAATGCCACGGGCAGGTTGTTTCATCTTGTCTTCAAACAAACGGCTTTCCAGCCACATATGGTCTTTTAATGTATTCATTACTACACCTCCGAACCGTCAATCAACCAAAGACAATTTGGTCGCCATTGCCCAAATACAATTTCTTTTTGCTCTTGTTGCGGGCAGTTCCTTGAACAACAGGCAAACCTGCTTTAACCATTTTTTCAGCAGTAAGATACCCTGTGCAATGGTTACAGCCCATAACTTCAATACCATATTTAGGAATAGCCAAAATCAAATCATCATATTGGGGATCCCAATCTTCAAAGGGTGAAATATGTAAACCGCCTTGAATAGCGTAAATCTTTTCACCGCCTTTAACACGATGACGAACTTCTTGCAAAAGGGAAATAATACCCATGTGGCAGCAACCAGTAACAATTGCCAAGCCCTTGTCATGAATATTGAATACCAATGCCTGCTCGCCCTTAACACGGGTAATAATTGAGGAATCAAAGGTAATAGATGCTACACCCGGGAATATTTTATGTACGGTGCCGGATTCAAATTCCTGAACTTTACCTTTGTAAGGATAATCATTCTTTACACCGGCTACATCCCAATGTCCCCGATTACACAACAAATCATAACCTTCTTTGTAGAAACCGTGAGGAACAATTACCGGCATATCATTACAATGTTTGGTAACAGATTCAACGCCCCAATAATGGTCAAAATGTTCGTGAGTAATAAAGAACAAATCAATTTGGTCTTTATCCAACATTTTATCCACGCCTTCACGACGGAAACATTCATCCATCCAAGCATTGTTCCAACCACAGTCAAACAAAATTTTCTTTTTTGTACCATCCATAAATTCCACGTCAATCAATGTGCAATAGCCACCACGGTTATCCCCGTTAAAGCCCTCTGCCACACCTTTACGTGTCCAAGGAATAATGTACTGATTAACCAACAAGCCGCCGGCTTTCATCATATCGCCGACCAAAACAGTGTTATTAAACCAGCTGGTCTCAGAAACAACTGTACATTTAATGCTTTTCACTTCGCCAATTTCCACATCACCTACCGGTTCTTCCGGAACAAACATATCCTTCATAACCGTTGAGGACAAACCTGCCATGGCAAAGTAACCAGTAGTTCCACCTACTGCCAGACCTTTTAAGAAATCTCTACGAGATACTGCCATTTTTTACCTCCTTACGCTGCTGTTAACGAGAACATTGTCAATTTAACAAAGTAAATCGTCAACACAAACAAAATTGCGCCGCCAACAAATCCGGCAGCAAACCCACACCAACAAAACCCTTGGGTTTCCTTACATTCAGTGTTCTCCATACGCAATCCCCTTTCTTTTCAGCCAAATACAGCCAAAAGTTTGTTGTTAAAAAATTCCATGAAACGGTCACATAAGTATTTGCCGGGAACATTTCTGTCCACCCCGCCGGGAGCAACAAGTTCGACTTCCTGTCCATCCCTGCTAAAAGTTATACCTTCTTCTGACCGCTCTATTAAACGCTCTTCAGTACTGACATTTGTTTTACAACTGTCATTATCCGAAGTGCAAACATGGACTGTGCCAATCACAAACATCTTTTTATTCATATCAAATTTTTTTGCCAAAACAGGAATACCTACTTTACGATGTACATATTCCCCGCAATGACAATGCCCATGATGTTCGTGATGTTCGTGTTTGTCCTGCATATCGGGGACTGTACAACACGGACAAATTTCATGTTCTTCCTCCCCGATAGTGATTGCATTATCATTAAAAAAATCTTCATTAAATCTCAATAACTGCTCCGCCACAGAATAATCTTCCAAAACTTCTTCTTCTGTATCTGGATAGTAACGAAGATAAAAATTCGCATCAGAGCCATCTTTTGCCAATTCTTTTAATTCTATTTCATAAACCCCACTCACACCTTCAAGCCAAAAATACCAACCTATATCTGCTGTATGGGAACGGCTGACATATTCCAACCCGTTGCCCTTTCCCTTTTGCATAAACAACAATAATGCTTTGGTCAGGGTTTCATCAACCGTCATGATATACCTTGCCCCTGTTTTCATAAACCAATTTTGCCAATTCAATTTTGCTTAATCCTGTCGGGTCAATCCCCAGTTGTGCCGCCGACTGATACAACATCTCCATAGACACTTCTGACAAAAAAGGATAAGCGCTTTCAAAAGAATCAAAATATCCCTTTTGCTCTTTTTCATTTAACCCTGCCTCGTCAACAAATAACTCACCCACACGATAAACATAAGCAGGAAATGCTTTTTTAAAAAAATCTCTACGTTTCATTTTCCCTTATGGTTTGACTGTTACAGGAATATAAACCAAGCAACGCACTAACCGCCCTTTGGCATCCCGTGCCGGTGCAAACCTCCACTTAATACAACTGTCCAATGCTGCTGAATCTATAAAACGGTTGCCGCTGGATTCTGCAGTAGAAGTATATTCGGGAACACCGTCATACCCTACTAAAAAGCAAACAACTATAGTTCCCGTTTCCCCTCCTGCTTCCTCTGGATAAGCAACTGGTGTCCTGAACAATAATTTTGGTTTTGTAGCTGGATTTTTTACAACAGGAATTGTCTTTCGCTGTGCCTTTAACCGTTCATCTTCAACCTGTCTGGCAATCAGACGGCTTTTGCCGAACAATTTATCCAAAGCACTGCTTTCTAAAATCACAAACTCTATCTTTGTAATATGCTTTCGGGCAATCTTCTGAACATTCTTAACCGATTGTTCGTCTAATTCAGGGACATAATCGGACACTACATCACTAACTTCATAAATCTCATCAGACGTATTTGCCAAAAATGTCGGAACAGACCAAAACCATATTCCGCCAAAAATTGCTCCATGCAAAACCAATGACATAATCAGACCTGTCATAAACCGCTTGTCTGACTTGTTCATTTCAGTCACCTGTTTCAGTAGCAATACCAAATCGTGCTACACCAACACTTTTCATTGCCTCCACCAAAGCCGCAAAAGACTGGTACGAACTGTTTACATCCGTTCTCACTACAATAAAAGCATTGGGGTTTTTCCGGACTTCTTTTTCCGCATACTGTTGCAATAGCCCCAAATCTACTTTGGCATCACCAACAAAATATCTGTTTTCAGCATCAATAGTCACTGCAAAAGCCACATCATCCGTCACCGTGCTTCCATGAAGTTCACTTAATTTTACCGGTACTGTTTTGACATTAGTCATATACATGGTACTCAACATAAAAAACACCAATAAAAAAAACATAATGTCAATCATGGGGATAACAATAATTGCAGGTAACCCTCTTTTACGCCCACGCAATTTCATGCTTTTGCCTCATTCTGTTTACGGATTTCCAAAATAGCACAACATTGTCTGACATCTGCCGTCAAACTGTCGGCATAATACCGCAATACCCCATGCAATGCCAATGCCAAAATTGCCACTATCAAGCCAAATGCTGTGGCAATCAATGCTTCTCCAATACCACCGGTAATTGCAAAAGGTTGCCCTGCACGCAAATCAAACACCTTAAAAGCACTAATCATACCAATAATTGTTCCCAATAATCCCAACAATGGCGATACGGTTACAATCATATCCAAAAACACTATGTGTTCATCATAACTTTCCAAAACCAAATTGGCATTAGTTTCCAGATTAGCCAAATCTGTACTGTTCTGCTCCAAATATCTTTCCGCCAAGCGGGGGCAATCGCCTTTATTATCCTTTGCCAACTGCAAAGCATCTGTGTAATTACCGTTTTGCAACAATTCTTTTAATTTTGGCAAAAACGTTGCACTTGCAATACAATTACGATAAAACAACCACCGCTCTACTGCAATCGCCACACTTAAAACCGAACATATCAAAATGGGATACATTACATATCCGCCTTTTAGAAACCAATCCCATAACTCTGTCATAATTGTTCCTTCCTATGAACATAAATGGTAGAAATATATTACAACTTATATATATAATTAAAAATTTACAATTATTTTAACATTTAACTATAATAAAAGCAAAACAACAATAACATATTATATTTTCTTCTTAAAACTTTTTTGACTTTATGTTTGCAGCTTTCATTGGAATAAATCACAAAATACATTAACTAATATTCTATCTTGCCAAAGAGAATAAAGAAAGATTTCTTTTTCATTTTTATTTCGCAATTCCGCCTATGCAAATGCAAAATAAATTCGTTTATCTGTAAAATTGATTGCTTTCCCCACTTTTAATGATTTTATATTAAATTAAAAAACAAATTTTAGCTAATATCCGCCTGCTTTTGCTTTATTTTATTTCTTGATTTAATCCCTTTAGCAATATTTTTTCTGCAAATTCACAACTGCATCCCGCATCTTGTCACGTAACGACTGCGGCTTTACAACCTCAACTGACATTCCATACTGCAACAGCCAGTAAAAAATTGCATTTTCATTACACCGCACCCTTGCCCTAATTTCATTTTCGCCAACCTGTTTGACCTCGATATCCTTGCCAAACCAGTCCACCAAATCAGAAACCATTGAGGGTGTTGTCTTCATTTCCACATCTACCGACCCTCCGCTGAACATATAAATATGCTCTGCCATATGTTTGGGCATTTCCTGCAAATAACCTATACCCTTAATCCTTGTTTTATTTTTAATTTTTTCATTTAATTCCCTAACCTTAACCATACGGTCAATACGGTAATAAATAACATTGTCGTGATTTTCTTCGTTGCACATCAGATAATAGTACCCGTTTGCCGCCAACAGATAATACGGACTGACCTTGTGCAAATGCCCGCTGTCATGTAATTTTAAATC
>JAGHTS010000280.1 GCA_018065225.1 Candidatus Phascolarctobacterium caballi | reverse complement strand
ATATTCGCCATTATCAACAATCGCTTTAATTACATCATACATATCGTATGCTGCATTGCTGTTGTCGGGAAGCAATGTGTTGAGTTCGGGAGAAACACGGTTGGGGTCATCTCCTGTTTCAACAATCGGTGCACCTTTCATATTGTTGGAAGGAAGGAAGCTGCGCAAATAACGAATTTGTTGCAAGCAATCATGATCGTCTTCTGCTGCAAAGTGAGCCACACCAGAAGTGCTGTTGTGGGTCATTGCACCGCCCAATTGTTCTTGGGTTACATCTTCGCCGGTAACGGATTTAACAACTGCAGGACCGGTAATGAACATTTTGGAAGTATTCTTTACCATGTAAATGAAGTCCGTCAAAGCAGGGCTGTAAACTGCACCGCCTGCGGAAGGTCCCATAATTGCGGAAATTTGAGGAATAACACCGGAAGAACGGGTATTCTCAAAGAAAATCTTGCCATAACCGCCAAGAGCATCGGTTGCTTCTTGAATACGTGCTCCGCCGGAGTCGTTCAAACCAACACAGGGTGCTCCCATCTTTGCAGCCAAACGGCAAACTTTAACAATTTTTGCTGCATGCATTTCACCCAAAGATCCACCTTCAACAGTAAAATCTTGAGCAAACACATAAACCAAACGTCCATCAACTGTGCCATAGCCAGTGGTAACGCCTTCGCCAGGAAGTTCTTTCTTTTCTTGGCCAAAGTTGCTGCAACGATGACGTACAAAACGGTCCAATTCAACAAAGGAACCTTCATCGAGCAACTCAGCAATACGCTCACGGGCGGTCATTTTACCGGATTCATGTTGTTTTGCAACACGTTTCTCGCCGCCAGCAGCCAAAATGACTTCTGTTTTCTTGAGAAGTTTCTCAATCTTTTCTTGAGTACTCAAATCTTACACCTCCATTTATAGGTTATTTTGATTTATACAAGTGCAAGTATGAATCTCGTGTCCATACCCGCAAATTGTAACAACTTGAAATTGACTAAATAATTATTTAGGGCTGCAAATTTCCAACAAAAGACCAGCAGCTTTTGGATGCAAGAAACCAATCCACATATTGCCTGCACCGCCACGAGGGGTCTTGTCAATCAATTTAACGCCTTTGCCGTCAAGTTCAACCAAAGCACTTGCACAATCATCAACATTCAAAGCAAGATGTTGAATGCCAGGGCCGTTCTTTGCAATATATTTGCCGATAGGGCCATCATGATTGGGGGTAATATCAACAAGGAGTTCCAAAAGAACTTCGCCGCAAGGAACAAACACGGTTGCAACGCCTTGTTCTTGAACAACTTCTTGGCCAGTGCATTTCAAACCAAGAACATCTGTGTAGAATTTTGCTGCTTCTTCCAAAGGTTTGTCGCAAGCAATACCAATGTGGTCAACGCGATTAATTTTCATTTCGCTTTCCTCCTAAAATTAAATTTATTTTGAGGTCTTGAATTATTTCAAAACCTTAGCGACAATGTCGTCAACAACGGAATAAGGTTCAATCTCCCTGTTTTGCATTTTCATGATTTGATCGTCAAATTCCTGTGTATTGATAACTTTACTGTCAATATAGCGGTTCACCTTGTCATTAAGCATAGCCGTTACTTCAGATTTAGTGCGTGCCTTTCTGATTTCAGCCAATTTGCCGTTTTCTTCAAGGTATTTTTTGTGTTCCTCAATGGAATCCACAACCGCCTCTATGCCAATCCCTTTGCTAGCGATGGTCCTATTAATCGGAGGACGCCAGCCAACATGTTCGGGATTTAATTCCAACATCATTTCAATCTCAATGTTAAGCTTGTCTGTACCATCACGATCTGCTTTATTAATCGTGAAAAGGTCACCGATTTCAAGGATGCCTGCTTTAATGGCCTGAATATCGTCGCCCATACCGGGAATAACCACAACCATAGAAGTATCTGCGGTCTTAACAATATCAACCTCAGATTGCCCTACGCCAACAGTTTCAACGATAATTCTGTCCATGCCGTATGCGTCCATCAGTTTGACAGCATCGCCGGTTTTTTGAGAAAGTCCGCCCAAACTTCCACGGGTTGCCATGGAACGGACGAAAATCTTCTCGTCAGCAGTCAAATCCATCATTCTAATGCGGTCGCCCAAAATGGCACCGCCGGAATACGGGCTGGTAGGATCAATTGCCACAATCCCAACCGTAAATCCACGTTTGGAATATTCTTTGGCAATCTTATCGGTCATCGTACTTTTTCCGGCCCCGGGAGGTCCGGTAATACCGATTACATAAGCATGCCCTGTGTGAGAATAAATTTTGGTCATAATATCAACCGCATTATCATACTCATTTTCCACAGCAGTAATTGCTTTGGACAAGGCAAGTTTATTATGTTTTAACAATTCTTCAACAATATCCATGTCTACACCGCCTAATTAGGGAAGTGAAATAATCAAATATTTGCAAGCCGGACAAGCCGGCTTGCAAGTATTTAATTAAGGGTAAATTATTTTACGTTTGCTTTAATGCAATCTACGATAGCAGTGGTCGGGGTACCAGGAGTAAATACTTCTTTGATACCTGCTGCTTTCAAGCCAGGAATATCAGCATCGGGAATAACACCGCCGCCGAGAACGAGAACATCGTTCAATCCTTTTGCTTTCAAAAGTTCAACAACTTTCGGGAAAAGGGTGTTATGAGCACCGCTGAGCAAGCTCAAAGCAACAACTTGAACGTCGTCTTGCAATGCTGCTTCTGCAATATGTTCAGGGGTCAAACGAATGCCAGTGTAGATTACTTC
>JAGHTS010000005.1 GCA_018065225.1 Candidatus Phascolarctobacterium caballi | reverse complement strand
TTGTTGCACTTCTTGTGGTGGTTCCTGAACTGCCGCTTTTTCCTCTTCCTTTGTTGCTTCTTTTTCTAATTTTTGCCGCTCTTCTTCTGCCTTTTTCTCGTCCTGATTCCATTCCTTTTTTATTTTTTTTCTGTCTTTTTCTGCTTCTTCTTCATCCTCTGTCCATTCGTCATAAATTTTTTGACGTTCTTTATCAATTTCTGCAATTTGTCCGTCTGCCTTTGCTTTACGTTCTGCTTCAAGTTTATTTTTGAAACCACTGAAATCTTTGGTATGGTAATCTGTACGATTTACTTTGTCCCGCTTGGTTGCAGCACGTTCCATACCTTTAACTTTAATATTGTCATTAAGTTCTGTTTCTTCCACATTAAATACTTGCACTTCTTTTTTCAAAGGTGCAGTAATATGTTGTTCTTCAACTACCGGTCTGCCATTTTCGTCCCGAATAATAATTGGTGTAATGGCAATAACAATTTCCGTATTCACATTTTTCTTTTCACGATTGCGGAACAACGCACCCAAAATAGGTATTTTGCTGAGCAACGGAATACGTTTCAAAGTCCGCACTTCTTCATCCCTTAACAAGCCACCAATCAAAATTGTTTCGCCGCTTTTTACCCTAACCATCGTTTGGGCACTACGCTCGGAAATTTGCGGTGCTTTGTTGTTGCCGCTTTCCACCCATGCAGTAATTACGGAAACGCTTGGCTTAACATCCATCGTTACCAAACCATTTTCCACATCATTGATGCGGGGGGTAACTTCCAAAGAAACACCAACGTCTTTACATTCAACGCTTACAGTTGCATCCGCATTTTCACTGGTGCTTGTTGATGTAAAGACAGGCACTTTGTCGCCCATCAAAATAGATGCTTTATTGCCATCACTTGTTGCAATAGAAGGACGTGCCAAAATTCTGCCACGACTAATTGTATCTTCCAAAGTGGCACTGATTTGGAACTTAAAACTGTTCCGTTCAAAAAATCCCACTCCATCAGTCCAATTACCGTTGGCATGCATGCCGCTTATATTTTCATCATTTTTACGTGACCAGTTCACGCCAGTATTTTTGCTTTTTGTATTATTAAGTTCAATAATGGCCGCCCTAATCATAACCTGATGTACGGGCTTGTCAATCCGTTCAATTTCCTGTTCAATCCTGTTCAAAACACCATTGGAACCCAAAACTGCAACCGTATGCAATTCTTTATTAACAACAACATCTTCTTCATCTTCCACAAAAACTTTCAACTGTTTGGCAACCGCTTCTTCGTCCACATTATGAATTGTATAAGTACGCATTTGTTTAACTGTCTCTTGAGTGCCAACAACAATATTTTTGCCTTCTTTTACATAACTGAACCCTGCCGCAATGCTCATGGCACGAAGTGCTTCATCAAAATCCACATCATCCAAATGCATGGAAACCGTCCCCGCCACATTACCGCTGACAATAATGTTACGGTTAAACTTGTAACCCAACGCCCTGAGTGCCTGTACCACCGGTGTGCCGGGTGCAAAATCAACAGTTTCGGCAAAAACTGTCACATTGCCTGTCAAAAGCAAAATGCTGAGAACAACAGCACACAACTTTTTGGAAATAAGCAAAATATTATTTTTTAAACTTGATAAATTCACCATTTAACTTAACTCCTTCTTGCGATACCTCATTAAGCACACCCGCAGGACATTTGTCCCCAACACGTAATGTGAAATATTGTCCGCCAACATTAAGAATTGCCACATCGGGCGGCAGAAGCCCTGCCACTATTGCTGTCTTGCCCTGATTTTTCCCGCCGAGCAAAACCTTGGGCGACCCGTCCCTGCCGTGTTTTCCCGTCATCTCCATACCAAACGGCAATTTGGTGTTTGTTATATTACCGCCATCATTAATGGAAGCATTATTCAAATTAAGTGGATTTGGAGCAGAATTATTATTAATATCACTATAATTTGCAAAAAGAATACCGCCAAAAACCACAAACGCCAAAATGTCTGCCATAAGATAAGTGAAAAATTTAAGTTTATGAGAGAGTTTTTGCATTATTTTCCCCCCTCATAATAAATGTTATATGACATACGGG
>JAGHTS010000304.1 GCA_018065225.1 Candidatus Phascolarctobacterium caballi | reverse complement strand
TAATTACCTTAAATTTTAGAAAAAATTTATGATGGAAGTTGGTTTAAGCAAATTTATGCATAAAATTAGTAAATTGAAAATAACATCAACTTTTATTTCTCACATTTTATGTAAAATATCGCTATTTTCTATCTTTTGTATATATGGTATAATAGGCAAAAATTAAAGGAAAAGTTTGATAAAATGGCTTTAATGAGAAGTGTTATTCTGCTTTTGCTTGACGGCAAACTTAACGGCAGGGTTAAGTACAGTTTGTCAAACTGTGTAGTGTTTGGGGTATAAAATACACTTACCAGTTGGGTTGCAACGATATGGTTTGTTAATATTAGTGGAACTGCTCATTGAATTATAGGTGAGAAATGCAGTAATTTTGAACAGAAAGTGCAAAGCGAATTGTTTTGACAGAATATATTTTGAAATGGAGGGGAAAATGAAATTAGATACAAAAAAAATTTATTATGGTTTTAAGATTTTGAAATTTGCACATGTTGAGGATGTAAATGCTGATTGTTACATTATGGAGCATATTAAGACGGGGGCGAGATTAGTTTATTTAGACAGCGAAGATGACAATAAGGTTTTTTCTATTGGCTTTAGAACTCCGCCTTATGATGACAGTGGAGTTGCCCATATTTTGGAACATAGTTGTTTATGTGGGTCACGCAAATATCATTTAAAAGAACCATTTGTGGAATTGGTTAAAGGGTCGTTAAATACATTTTTGAATGCCATGACTTATCCCGATAAAACTGTTTATCCTGTAGCCAGTCGTAATGACAAAGATTTTGCCAACTTGATGGATGTTTATTTGGATGCGGTGTTTTATCCTTTGATTTATGAGAATCCTTATACATTGAAACAGGAGGGGTGGCATTATGAAATAAATGATGTGAATGCCCCGTTGCAATATAATGGTGTGGTTTATAACGAAATGAAAGGTGTTTATTCCAGTCCGGATGCTTATTTGGAAAATGTTGCTTTGAAAACATTGTTTCCGGATAATGCTTATAGGTTTGAATCGGGCGGTTACCCTGATGCAATTCCGCAGTTGACACAGGAAAAGTTTTTGGATTTCCATAAAAAATATTATAGTCCTGAAAATTCTTACATTTATTTGTATGGCAATATGGATATAGATGCAACTTTGAGACATTTGACCGAAGAATATCTTGACAAGTTCACCAAATCTGGAGAGGTGCATTCGGAGATTGCATTACAAAAACCATTTGCCAAAACAAAAGAAATGGTAACATTTTATCCTGTAGAGAAAGATGCTGATTTAAGAGCGAAAGTTTATCATGAGTTATCTGTTGCTGTCAGTGAGGCAACGGATTTTCAAACTTGTACCGCATTAAGGTTGTTAGAAAAAGTTTTGTTGGAAGCGGAATCTGGTCCTTTGCGTAGGGCATTGATTGATGCTAAAATCGGTCAGAATGTCAGTGGGAATTTTAGCGGCAGTTTACGTCAACCTTTGTTTTGCATTCGTGTTTCCGGGTCAGAAGAAAAATATAAAGATGATTTTGTCTCTGTCATTTATAAAGAATTGCAAAAATTGTCAGTAAATGGTATTGACAGAAAATTATTGGAAGCAGCACTTAATCATTTGGAATTTACGTTGTTGGAAAATGATTTTGGATCATATCCCAAAGGATTGGTATATGGGTTGAATATTATGGATTCGTGGATTTATGGTGCGGATCCAATAGAGTCATTACAGTTTAAGCACAGGCTGGCGGAATTGCGTAACGGGTTGAAAACAGATTATTATGAAAAAATAATAGAAACTTATTTGTTAGATAATTCGCATAAAGTGTTGGTAACGTTACTGCCGAAACAAGGGAAACAAGAGGAAGACACATTAGCTGAAAATAAAAAATTAGCTAATTTGAAATCTGAGATGAGTAAAGAACAACTTGAAAAATATGTTGCAGAATGTGCAGAGTTGCATCGTAGGCAGGCGGCAGAAGATAGTCCTGAGGATTTGGCATCCATACCGGTTCTTAAACGTGATGATATTCGCAAAGAAATTGATAAGATTGACAGACAAATAGAAAAAAAGGGTAATTCGCAGAATGTTTATATTCCGTTGAAAACCAATGGCATTGTGTATGTGGATTGGGAATTTGATGTTTCGGGTATTAGTGCGGACAAAATACCTTATTTGATGCTTTTTGGTGAGCTGTTTGGCAAATTTGATACAGAACGCTATACTTATCAAGACCTTTTTACCAATATAATTATGTATACTGGAGGCATCAGTGGCAGTGCAGGGGCATTAAGCAAATATGATAATGCCGATGATTATACAATTCAGTTTTCATTGCGGGCGAAGGTGTTAGCGGACAAATTGGATAAATTGTTTGATTTGTTGCAGGCAGTGACATTGGAAACGAGATTTACAGATAAAAAGCGTTTTAAAGAATTGCTTGCAGAAATTAAAACCGATTGGGACAATGAATTTTTTAACAGGGGGATGAGTGTTGCTTTAAGCAGGTTATACAGTTATTGCAGTGATGCGGCACGGGTTAATGAATATGAAAGTTTTGAGTTTTATCGGTTTATTAAAGATTTATATAATAATTTTGAAGAAAAAGCAGAAATAACCTTGCAAATTTTGGGTGATTTAGCAAAAGTTTGTTTTAACAAAAGCAAATACCAATTCTTTTATGCTTGTGATTGGCAAGATAAGGAAAAAGTTTTGCTTTTCTCAGAAAATTTTATTCAAAAATTATCCGACAGCAATTTGGTAGGAGTTGGAAGCAATAAAGTTCCTTTGCGTGATGTAAATGAAGGAATTACTACATCGGGCAAAGTACAGTATGTTGTTGCGGGGGGCAATTTCCGTAGGCATGGATTTGATTATTCCGGTTCAATGCGTGTTTTAATGACAATTTTGTCTTATGAATATCTATGGATAAAAATTAGGGTACAGGGTGGCGCTTATGGGGCATCGGCACGTTTTTCACCTAATGGGTTAATGGCATTTACTTCTTATCGTGACCCGCAATTGGTACAATCATTGGAGGCATATCGGGGACTTCCCGATTGGTTGCGTAATAAACAATTCACAGAACAGGAATTGGATAAATATGTAATTGGAACAATTAGTGCTATGGATACCCC
>JAGHTS010000058.1 GCA_018065225.1 Candidatus Phascolarctobacterium caballi | reverse complement strand
ATGTTGGAATGTATCGCAACACCTCGTGAACATTTAAGCAAGTTTGCTCCAAAGATTACTACTATTTCTGTTGACCCCGATAAAATTGCCAAGGTGATTGGACCCGGGGGCAAGATGATAAAAAAGATTACTGATGAAACAGGGGTAAAGGTTGACATTGAAGAAACTGGCCGTGTTTATATTGCGGCGGTTAACAGTGAAGCAGCAGATAAAGCGATTAAGATGATTGAAGCGGTAACTGCAGAAGCGATTCCCGGTAAAGTTTATACTGGTAAAGTTACACGTTTAATGAATTTTGGTGCATTTGTAGAAATATTGCCGGGTAAGGAAGGGTTGGTACATATTAGCCAACTTTCTACAGAACGTGTAGAAAAGGTGGAGGATGTTGTTTCTGTTGGTGATGAAATTGTTGTTAAGGTAACAGAAATTGACCAAAAGGGAAGAATTAATCTCAGCCGTAAGGCGGTATTGTTAAAAATTTAATTTTTACTTTTAAGACCTGCTTTTCGCAGGTCTTTCTTTAAGTTTGGAGGAAGGCATGGCAAAAAAAGAAGTATCATTGTTGGGTAAAGATATTTTAGATATCAGTTCTTTGACACGGGATGAAATTGATTTGATTTTGAATACTGCATTAAAAATGAAAAGGATTATGAAAAGCGGGTGTAAGAAAATTGATGCTTTGAGAGGAAAATCAGTTATCACTTTGTTTTATGAGGCATCTACCCGCACCCGTACAAGTTTTGAAAGTGCGGGAAAATATTTAGGGGCAGATGTAGTGAATATTAATACCGCATCCAGCAGTGTTACAAAAGGGGAGTGTCTTAAAGATACAATTTTGGTTTTAGAAAATATGGATTGTGATGCAGTTGTTATGCGTACTCCTTTGGAAGGTGCGGCTGTATATGCGGCTAAAGTTGGTAAACCAGTCATTATTAATGCAGGTGACGGAGCACACGCCCATCCCAGTCAGGCATTGCTTGATTTGTTTACTTTGTGTGAAAAGGGATTAAAAGATTTGCAGGGTAAAAAAATAACCATTGTTGGAGATATTTTATATAGTCGGGTGGCACGTTCCAATATTGCCATGTGGAAAAAATTTGATGCGGATATTCATGTTTGTGGGCCGATGACTTTATTGCCGCATGATATTGAAACATTGGGGGTTAAGGTAGATAAAAATATTGAGGATGCGTTGCGGGATGCAGAAGTGGTTGATGTTTTGCGTATCCAGTTGGAAAGGCAAAAGCACGGACTGTTTCCTTCGGCAAGAGAATATTCCCGTCAATATGGGGTAAATGATGAGCGTTTGAAATTGTGCAAACCCAATGTGGTAGTATTACATCCAGGACCTATGAATAGAGGGTTGGAAATTTCTTATGGGGTAGGATATTCAGATAATGCTGCAATCCGTACACAGGTTAATAATGGTGTGGCTGTGCGGATGGCATTGTTATATCTTACTTTGAATGGGGGTGAGACTGTTGAAAATATTAATTAAGAATGGCAGGGTGGTTGACCCCAGTCAAAAGTTGGACAAAGTTTGTGATGTTTTGGTAAAAGATGGAAAGATTGCCAGAATTGCTAAAAATATACAAACAAAAGCAGATGAAGTTTTTGATGCCACAGGGTTGGTAGTGGTGCCGGGGTTAGTAGATGTGCATACACATTTACGGGAGCCCGGTTATGAAGCAAAAGAAACAATTAAAACAGGAACTATGGCGGCAGCGGCAGGCGGGATTACGACTGTTGCCTGTATGCCCAATACATTACCTGTGTGTGATAACAGTATAGTTGTTAGTGGTATTAAGGAACGAGCATTAAAGGATGGTTTTGCTCATGTGGAAGTTGTTGGTGCGATTTCTAAAAATTTGGCTGGCAAAGAACTGGCAGAATTGGCGGATATGGCAGAAAAAGGGGCAATGGGATTTAGTGATGACGGACATTATGTGCAATCCAGCCGGCTGATGACTTTGGCGGCAAAGTATGTCACTGCTTTTGATAAACCATTAATCTGTCATGCCATTGACCAAGAATTGGATGCGGATGGTTATATGCATGAAGGGACAGTAAGTGCAAAAAATGGTGTGCCGGGTGTTCCGCCTTTGGCAGAAGATATTGCAGTAGCACGGGATGTATTGATTGCGGAATATACAGGTGCCCATATACATATTGCCCATTGTGCGTCTAAAGGGGCATTGGATATTATCAGGCAGGCAAAACGGAGAGGTGTTAATGTCAGTTGTGAAGTGACAGTACATCATTTGACTTTAACAGATGAGGCATGTGCCAATTATGATACTGCAACAAAAATTAATCCTCCTTTGCGTAGTTGGGAACATGTGGAAGCGTGCCGACAGGCGGTTTTGGACGGAACTGCCAGTGCTATTGTTACTGACCATAGCCCACATTGCACGGAAGAAAAAGATGTGGAGTTTAGGTTGGCTCCCAATGGTTTTCCGGGATTGGAAACAAGTTTGGGTGTAATTTTGACAGATTTATATCATACTGATATTTTTGACTTGAATACTATTATCAGCAAAATGAGTTGTGAACCGGCGAAATTGTTTGGTTTGTATTGCGGTACTTTAAAGGTTGGCAGTGTGGCGGATATTACAATTATTAATTTAAATAAAGAATGGCAGGTTCAAACAGATAAATTTTATAGTAAATGTCATTTAAGCCCTTATGCAGGCAAACAATGTAAAGGGAAAGCGGTGGCTACTATTTTGGCAGGTAAATTTGTTATGAAGGAAGGTAAGGTACAAAATTATGCCAAGGCGTAATGATATAAAAAAAATATTGGTTATTGGCTCAGGTCCGATTATTATCGGGCAGGCGGCTGAATTTGATTATGCAGGGACTCAGGCGTGCCGTACTTTAAAAGAGGAAGGGTATGAAGTTGTTTTAATTAACAGTAATCCTGCCACAATTATGACTGATACTCATATGGCAGATAATGTTTATGTGGATCCTATACATGCAGAGTTTATTGAAGCGATAATAAAAAAAGACAAACCAGATTCTTTGGTGGCAACTTTGGGCGGTCAAGTTGGCTTAAACATGGCTTTTGAG
>JAGHTS010000309.1 GCA_018065225.1 Candidatus Phascolarctobacterium caballi | reverse complement strand
CCTTATACCGGCTCAATTACTTTTCAGGGAAAAGAATTATACCACATCGACGGCAGGAATTTTGCCAAAGATGTTGCCATTCTTGCCCAAAATCCTGTTGCCCCTGACGATATGACTGTGTTAGATTTAGTTAAATTGGGGAGATTTCCCCATCGCAATTTTTTTAATTTTGCCAGCAAAGACGACAATCAACATGTCCATTGGGCATTATCCCAAACCAATATGCTGGATATGCAGGACAGAATTTTACATACTTTGTCCGGGGGTGAACGCCAACGAACGTGGATAGCAATGGCTCTTGCCCAAAGACCCAAAATATTATTTTTAGACGAACCTACCAGTTACCTTGATATTTGTCATCAATTAGAAATAATTGAGTTAGTAAAAAAATTAAATACCGATCTAAAACTGACAATAGTAATGGTTTTACACGACATTACCCAAGCATTGGCGTGTGCCGAGCAAATTATTGTTATCAAACAGGGGCTTGTTGCCGCCACCGGCACACCTGACATTGTTGACAAAAACTTGTTGGCTGAGGTCTTTAATGTAACAGTTGATGAATTTCATTGTTCCAATAACCAACGGGCTATCGTCCCCATATCACTAAAATAAATTTTTTGAGGGTGACTTATTATGAACGAACAAAT
Source organism: Candidatus Phascolarctobacterium caballi (assembly GCA_018065225.1). Taxonomy (GTDB): domain Bacteria; phylum Bacillota; class Negativicutes; order Acidaminococcales; family Acidaminococcaceae; genus Phascolarctobacterium_B; species Phascolarctobacterium_B caballi. The sequence continues at coordinate 3,748 of JAGHTS010000309.1, read as the reverse complement.
TTTAATCACAAGTTTCATATCGACATTCCACTTGCCGCTAACCAACTGGTTTGATGACGGAAAAGGTGATTACAACCGCAGTTATGAACAAAATAATGATGATTTTGATTATGCTGATTACAGCACAGACCATCGTGACAACAATTACCGCAATTTTGAGAAAAAGAAACGCAAAACAAAAAAACAAATCATTGATGATTTGTTAAAAAGATATGACTCATAAAAAAATCCCTGTTCACAGAGCAGGGATTTAAATTTTAACTTCTGCCAAAGGTATTAAAACAAAATCACGTTTTTGCATCTCGGGATGCGGCAACGTAAGTTTTGCCGTCTGCATTTTAACATCATCATACAAAAGCAAATCCAAATCAATATTCCGCTCCCCCCAATGCCGTGTCCTTACCCTGCCCATCTTATTTTCAATACCTAACAAAATATCTAATAAATTTTCAGGTGACAAATCTGTTTCCAACCTTGCCGCCGCATTGATAAACTTTGGCTGGTCGGTGACCCCATAAGGTTCCGTTTCCAAAAAATGGGAAACTGCCACTACTTTTATACCTGCCATTTCAATATATTTCAATGCCGTTCTTAAATTGTTCTCCCTATCACCTAAATTACTGCCCAAACTTATATAAGCAATACTCATTTATTTTAATGCCTCTGCCATACGGACTGCCCGTACATTTTCCAACACATCGTGTACACGTAAAATATTTATCCCATTCAAAACACTTTTAACACTAATTGCCAATGTGCCTGTTAACCTTTCCTCCGGCGGCAAATCAAGCACAGCACCAATAACTGATTTACGTGAAGCCCCCAACAATACAGGATATCCATAATTAATTAATACATCACTGTCACGGATAATTTCCAAATTTTCTGCCACCGTTTTGCCAAACCCAATTCCCGGGTCAAAAATAATTTTGTCTTTTCCCAACCCAAACTGTTCTGACTTTTGCAATAATGTTTCTGTGGCTTGCTTGATATTACCTGTTCCGTTATAAGTTAAAACCAATGGTGCTTTATTCTTTTTCACAACATTTATCAAAGTTGTATCCGCACCGCCGCTGACATCATTAATAATATCCACACCCATATCTAACGCTTTTTTTGCGGTATCGCCATGATATGTGTCAATGCTGATAATTGCCCCATCAAATTTTTCCCTGACCGCCTTTAACATTGGCAAAAGCCGTTGTTGTTCTATCCCTGCCGATACAGGTTGTGAATTGGGACGTGTGCTTTCACCGCCCATATCCAAAATATCCGCCCCTTCATCCAGCAACCGCTCCGCCCGTTGCAAAACATCATATTCCGTAACTCTGCTGTGCTCAAAAAAACTGTCAGGCGTAACATTAATAATTCCCATTATCAATGTCTTGGAATAATTTAAAACTTTTCCGTTTGCCAGCACTGTTTGTATCTGTTGTTCCTGCAAAATATTTTGAATTTCACATTTCCACTTGTCCAAACCAAAAAAAGGCATCTGTAACAATTTTGCACATAAAGTTTCATACTGCCTTAATGTTCCCAGCAAAATAATATCAACATATTCGTCTTTCCCTGTCACAGTGCCGGCAGGTGTAACTGCGTCACCACCACAAGCCAAAAGCTCCTGCTTCAAAATATTTGCCGCAGGAGTCCTGACCTTTGCCAACTGCAAAGGGATAATTTCCGTTTTCTTTTGAAAAATGGCAATGCCCGCCTCGTGCGCCCCACTTTTTGCCAATGCCTCAGGCAACAATTCTTTATTTAATTTCCAAATCATTATTGCCACCCCTTTTCCACTACTGCAAAAGCATTATGATTATGAATACTCTCAATACTTTCCACTTCCACCCGATATGCTTTAATCCGATTTTCATTATCCAGTAACAATGCCAATTCCCGTACCATGTCTTCCACAAAACGTGGATTGTCATAAGCGTGTTCTGTCACAAATTTTTCATCAGATCGTTTCAACAAACTGTACACAGGCGCACTGGCCGCCTTATCCGCCCACTCTGCCAATTCTTCCAACCAGACCATACCATCTGCCAAAATTTCTATTTTGGCAATCGCCCTTTGATTATGGGCACCCCTGTCAGAAATTTCTTTAGAACAAGGACACAATGTTTGTACAGGCACATCTGCCCGCACCCTTAAACTAAATTTTTCACCTTTTTCCGCCGTGTAAACACAATCAATATCCATCGGGGCAGTTTTCCCGCTGACAGGCGCCGCTTTCTGCAAAAAATACGGAAATTTCAACCGCATCATTGCTTTTTTTGCCTGCAAATGCTCTTTAAGCAAATCTAAAACCTGTTCTTCCTGCCCTAATTCCAAATAATCAAGTCCCTGCAAACATTCCACAAACCTGCTCATATGGGTACCACGCAAATCCTGTGGCAAATCCACAGCCAACTGCACATCGGCCACCGTATGTTGAATACCTTTTTGTCTGTCCCGCAAACGCAAAGGCCAACGCAAATTTTTTACACCCACATATTTTAACGGTACATTCCGTAAATCTTTTTCCGACTGAACATCTTTCAATTTACTCACCCCGATATACACAACCGTTATTAGCCGTTTCCCACACCTGTATTTCTGCCAAATGGTACAAATCTGTTTTCAACAACGGCTCTAATTTTTGCCAAACATAAACAGATATATTTTCTGCTGTAGGCACAGGCATAATATCATTTAAACAATGGTGGTCAAAAACATCAATAATATTTTCTTTAACAATTTTCTTCAACACTGCAAAATCTATAACCATGCCCTCCGCATCCGGCTTTCCGTCAACCTTTACGACCAATGTATAAGTATGCCCATGTAAATTTTCACACTTGCCATGATAACTCGGCACAAAATGTGCAGCATCAAAAGTAAACTTTTTTATTACTTGCATTTTTCACCTCTACAAATCAAAAATTTGTCTTCGTCAATTTTCCCAACTGCCTCAATGCCTCATAAGCTACAACTGCCACCGCATTGGAAAGATTAAGACATCTTGCCCCATCCACCATAGGTATCCTGATACAATCATCAACATACTTTTGCCGCAGTTCTTCAGCCAGACCGACACTTTCCTTGCCAAAAATCAATAACGAATTTTCATCATAATTCACTTTTGTATAAGACCGTGAGCAATGACTGGTAAGAAAAAATTTTGAATATTGCTGATACTTGTCCAACACTTCATAAATACTGTCATAATAATAAATGTCCAACATATCCCAATAATCAAGCCCCGCCCTTTTCAAATGCCTGTCATCTACAGAAAACCCCAATGGTTTTACCAAATGTAAGGATGAACCAGTAACCGCACAAAGACGTGCCACATTCCCTGTATTTGCCGGAATTTCCGGCTCCACCAAAACTATATGCATAATTTTCTGCCAAATCTTCCTTAAATCTTAGTTTTAAGCATCGCCATATACTGGGTCATAATTTTTTCACAATAATTAGCGCCCATTGCCCAAGTTCCATTTAAGCCGTACCAATTAGTAATAAACCCTTTGCTCAAACGGATTTTATGTACCAAATCATAACGCGGGTCAATAACCTTTTGCTTAGGTTTGTTTTTCTGACAATAAGCAAGCAGGTGTTGAATATGTGCCCTTACCCCTTCAACAGGTGTATTAAAATATGCCCCTTTGACACCTTTTCCCGTAGTGCCTAATCCACAAAAATTATTTTGTTCAGGTTTCACCGTTCCCGTAAATGTAAACATTCCTGTTTCCACTACTGCCTGACA
>JAGHTS010000012.1 GCA_018065225.1 Candidatus Phascolarctobacterium caballi | reverse complement strand
CCATAATAAACAACCATAGCTTGAACAATCATTGGGGTACCGCGGAATATTTCCACATAAGCATCCAATAACAACTTAATTGCTTTTAGGAATATTTTTTTTATGGTACTGTCATCATCTTCTAAAGAAATGGTTTGAATTATTCCAACAATCAAACCAATTATACAGCCAATAGCAGTACCAATGACTGCCAAAGCCAAAGTAACACCGGCACCTTTAAGAAAAATCATGCCATATTTGTCAACCAAAAATAATACCCAACCAAAAAATGTTTCCGGCATTTTGCACTCTCCATAAAATAATAAATTATTATACACTATTCATAAACATACTGGCAAATATACTTTCATTTTTATATAAAAAAACATTCTGACAATAATTCTGCCAGAATGCTTTTAACTGATTATAATTTTTATTTCAAATATTTTGATATTGCATAAATTGCCGCAATCACTAATGCCCCAATAACATAAACCGGCAAAAGGAAGAAAAACATTCCTGCCAATACACAAAGAAACATTATCAAAATAAAAATACCTGTGCCACAGCCATAACTGTGAATAGAATATCCTCTAAATCCACCTGCCGACTGTTGCTCCGCCCTGTCACGAAAAACATTGCGTTGGTCATCCTCATAATTATGGGCATCCCCATTTTCTTCTATAGTGGTTCCCCTAAAAGCATCCCGTTCTTCTTCACTTAATATTTTTTGTTTTTCTTCGCCCACAACTTTTCTCCTTTTCATCTTTTATTAACATCAAAAGCATCCCTTCTTCATTTACATAACGGGGATCAAACTTTTTTATATCCAACCATTTCGTCATTTCTTTAATCAAAACATTGACCCCATCTTGCATTTCCTGCATTTCTTTATCCTCAGGAACGGGATCCTTAAAACCATATACCCCACACAACTTAATATAAATTCTGCTGACAGCAATCGCCAATAATGTTGAATCACTTTCTTTTTCTTCACCATCCGGACATTCCTTTGCCTGTATGTCCGCCCAAATCTGCAATGCCATTTTTACATCTTTAGGCGAAAAAAAATCTTGAGGAAAAAGTTTTGATAAAATTGGCTTTACCATATCACCCTTTGCCAATTTTGCCGGACGGTAATCATGTATATCCGTGCCAAAATCATCTCTGTAAACCATTTTGCTTGCAATCAATACCGGCAAAGACCGTACCAGCAACTGATTATTAGCAATAAATTCATCCCAAGTACATTTGCCGCCTTTACGCACTGCATAATATTCTTTTAAGCGTTTTAACATTTCCTGTAAATGTTTTATTTCTCCATCTGTCAACTGACATCCACGCAAAAAATTGACCACCATTGTATCATCACAAAAAATGTGACCGCAAAGAACAACTTCTTTAATATCACCATCACTGACAAACGGCAATACCACTACCTTGGACTGATTACGCAAAATATCTACCACACTATAAGTCCCGCCACCCAAATCTTTTTTTACTACAAATAAAGAAAGTTTTGCCTTTGCAAGTTCTTTTAACAAAATTTTAAAAGGACGGGAATAAGTGCTTTCGCCAAAATTATTATTAATTTTCTTAGCCAGATCTTCTATCAAAGGTTTGCCTGTTGCCAATAATTTATAATCAAAACAAAAATAATCGGCAAATGCATGACGGGCTTCGGAATTTATATCCATGCCAATTCCGTCGGGAATAAGAGAAGTATAAATAGATTTTGCCCGTTGAAAATCTTTGGGATACAGTTCCCTGACAAAATCACCTTCCAACATTTGTGTAACAATCATCATTTGCTCACTAAGGTTGATAAACATATAAGAATTCAAATTGGGTATACCTTGTGAGTTAAAACGCTCAAACTTCCCTTGAAAATAACCGTCTTGGGTTAAGATAATATCCCCGTCTGCAAAAAGCATTTTCTGTGCCAAAGCCATTGCCCCAATTTGAGTAACCGCTTTCTCCGCTTTTAACTGTTCATAGAAATCAGCAATTACCTCCATAAAATCACGAATATAATCATTGTCAGGATTAAATTCCGCAACATTACGCGCACACCAGCCAACACATTGAATACAATCATCTGCTGTCATATCACCCGGCAAAACATCTGCATTGCCGCAATACAATGCAAAGCATAAAATATAATCCCAAATATTTATAAGCCGTTCCCCAGTTGTACCTTGCCAAATTTTTTTTCGCAAATAATTTTCGCAAGTTGAACGATGAATAATATTATCCCATTCCGGGTCTTGACTGTAAAAATCATCTACATAGTCAAAAATATTATCGCTGTTTCTTTCCATAGCTTCCCAATTCTAAACTTAATACCTTATCTAAAATTTTATGGGCAACATCTAATTTGCTCATTTCTGTAAGTTCTGTAACCTTTCCCTTTGCATCAATCAATTTAACAATATTTGTATCAACATTAAAGCCTGCACCAGCCTGAGTAACATCATTCGCCACAATCAAATCTAAATTCTTTTTGACAATTTTAGCTTTTGCATACTCCACAACTTTAGTTGTTTCTGCGGCAAAACCGACCAAAATTTGTTTTTTCTTTCTTTGTCCAAGTTCATACAAAATATCGGGGTTTTTGTCCAGCAACAAATTAAATTTATCATCTTTTTCCTTTTTTATCTTTTGTGAAACTGTCTTATGTGGACGATAATCAGCCACCGCAGCCGCCTTAATCACAACGTCTACAACAGGGTAAACTGCCAAACAGGCATCATACATTTCTTGTGTGCTTTCCACATTAATAACATTGGCTTCACAAGGTGTGATTTCACAACTTGGACCTGTCACCAATGTCACCAACGCCCCTCTGCTTAAAGCCGCCCGTGCAATTGCGTATCCCATTTTGCCGCTGGAACGGTTACCAATAAACCTTACCGGGTCTATATTTTCCCGTGTGCCTGCCGCTGTTACCAAAATATATCTGCCGACCAAATCACCATAACATTCACCCAATGTTGCATCAATATGTTCCACTATATCCATCGGTTCCGGCAACCTGCCTTTACCGCTTGTGCCGCAAGCAAGCAAACCATCTTCAGGTTCTACAACAAAATAATTTTCCCTGCCCAACAATTTATTTAAATTTTCCTGTGTCGCCACATTGGCATACATATCGCAATTCATCGCAGGACAAATCAATATCGGTTTCGTTTCAGGTATAGCCAATGCCACACTGGTCAAAATATCATCTGCAAAGCCATTGGCTAATTTGGCACAAACATTTGCAGTTGCAGGTGCAACAACCAAAATATCAGCCCACTCTGCCAATTTAATATGCTCTGCATAAAACTCCGGATTATCCGCCCACAATGAAACTGCCACAGGGTTATTGCTGATTTCTTTAAACAGCATAGGAGTAACAAATTTAGTGGCATTTTCAGTCATTACCACCCGTACTTCGGCACCTGCCTTACGCAATCGGCTTACTACCTCTACTGCTTTATAAACAGCAATTCCACCTGATACTCCCAATAAAATTTTTTTGCCATTAAGCATGAGGATAACCTCCCTTATTTTTTCTCACGCGCATAGGTGATTTTACTTTTTATAATCTCCTTAAATGCCATTGATACTTCTTTTTCAGGCAAATTTTCACCTGTATGTTCCTTATTAATCTCCCTGGCACGTTTAGCCGCCAAAATCACCAGCGTATACTTGCTGTCTGCCTTTTCTGCCAATTCATCAATAGAAGGGTCTACCATACTCATTTTCTTTTCTCCTTTTCTTTTTGCAAAATACTTAAATATTTTTTTACAGTGTCATCCACTGTATCATTAACAATTACATAATCATATTGGTCCTTATGTGAAAGTTCCCATTCGGCATCATGCAACCGCCGTAAAATCACATCTTCATCATCCGTGCAACGGTTACGTAACCGCCTTTCCAATTCCTGTTGGTTTGGTGGTGCCAAAAAAATTAATAATGCTTCAGGCATTCTCTTTTTTACCTGTAATGCCCCCTGCACATCTATTTCCAAAAGAACATCTTTTCCCTCATTTAATTTTTGCAACACATAATCTCGCGGTGTGCCATAATAATTGCCAAATACATCCGCATATTCCAAAAATTCATCATTGGCTATCATCTCTTTTACCTGTTCCGCAGACCGAAAGAAATAATCCACACCGTCCCGTTCGCCAATACGCGGTTTCCTTGATGTTACACTTATAGAATAGGTTACATTGGGTGACTCTGCTAAAATCCTGCTGTGAACAGTACCCTTGCCAACTCCGCTTGGCCCGCTGCCAACAATCAACAAACCTTTTTTTACCGTGTCTTTACTCAATGTTCTGTACCTGTTCCCTTATTTTTTCTATTTCCGCCTTAATATCTACCACAAGTTGCGCCAAAGTATAATCATTCGCTTTGGAACCAATAGTATTGGCTTCACGGTTAAATTCCTGAATCAAAAAATCTAATTTTCTGCCGACAGGCTCATCCTTTCCCAAAATCTGACGGAACTGTTTAAGATGGCTTTTCAGCCGTACAATTTCTTCTGTAATAGCAGTCCTGTCAGCAAAAATGGCTACTTCCTGCAAAATACGCTCAGGTTCAACCTGCACATTTTCTTTTGCCAAAAGGTCTGTCAGACGCTGATGTAATTTTTCTTGATATTCTTCCACCACCAAAGGGGAACGGGTTTCAACTTCAGTCAATTTTTGTTCAATTAAATCTGCACGGTACAAAAAGTCACTTTTGATATTTTCACCCTCAACTGTACGCATTTCCAGCAAATTACGCACCGCATCGCCAACTGCCCGTTCAACATGACACCAAATACTCTCCACATCAAACAAACCTTCATTAACATTAATAACATCTTGTGTCCGTGCCAAAAACAGCATTTCCTGTGCCTTATTCAAACTTGCAATATCAGCATCAATTACACTGCCAATTTCCGCCAATGCCCTGTGATATGCTTGTGCCAACTGCTTATCAACCTTTAACGTAATATTATCCCCCACCTGATAATCAGCCGTAATAAAAACCTCCACTTTGCCCCTGTTAACAGAATTTAATATCTGCTTGCGGATGCGTTCCTCCAAAGGATATAGAAACCGTGGCAATTTTACATTAACTTCACTATAACGGCTGTTAACACTTTTAATCTCTACTTTTATAGAAAAATTATCACTGTCAAACTCGCCCCTGCCGAAGCCGGTCATACTTTTCAGCATATATACCTCCAATTAAATTTCAAACGGCAAGCAAAACTTTTCTTGCCAGTAGCAAAATTTTATCAAGTAATGTAGTATAATAT
>JAGHTS010000041.1 GCA_018065225.1 Candidatus Phascolarctobacterium caballi | reverse complement strand
GGGGTGTCTTCATCTTCAATTGTCAGTTTCCCGACGTCTGCCGTGAACTTGGATGCGTTTTGGATCTGTAACATGTTTTGACGGATTTGCCCCGTGCTGATGACTTCTCCGGAAATGTCCAAAAATCCTTTTTTGTTTTCGCCGTTGGTAATATCTAATGCGAATTCACCTTTGCCTTGCAAATGCAGTTTTCCGTTGTTTTCCACATCTTTGTGCAGATGGTTTGCCGCTACTGTAAGGTCGCCTGACGAATCATCTGTGGTTTTGCCGTCAATGACAATTTTGGTGTAGATGTCTTTTTGGGCTTTTACAGTATCAATATGTGGGGAGCCGTAAGTGTCATACCCTCCACCTGCAATTTCCAAAATTCCCGTATCTTTTTCTTCACTGCCGATGGCAACTGTCAGATCACAACAGGTTATTTTTAAGACATTATCATTCAAGTCAACCAGTTTGTTGTTCACAAGGTTTGCGGCACATGTCACAACTGTTGCCACATCAGTTTCGCTTTCCGTCCTGATGAGTTTTATTTCCCCGCCGTTAATAATATTTTTCAATGTCTGAGTATAACTGTTTGCCGCTCCTGTTTCATTTTTGTTGTTATCCCTTAATTCCACAAATCCACTATTCATTATGACAATATTATTTCTTTCTGTCCCCACATCACCCGCAGTAATTTTTAGTGTCCCGTCATTATCAATAACACCGCCTGCAACATTCAATACAGCAAAGTCAACTGTATTGTTTTTGTCTATAAACATTTCGCTTGAAACCGATTTTAAAGTCAGTTTGCCTGTCGCTTCCGCTTTTGTTATGTTCATTGTTCCATTTGACAATTTTGCAACATTGTTTGCCGTTTCGTTTGGTGCTACTGCAAAGCTTACACTTTCTTCATCTTTTGTAATAATGTTTACAACCCCTTTGTTGGTGAATTGCCCCTTTTCTATTTGCAAAACATCTACATCCAATTTAACTGTATTTGTTTCCGCCTCTTTACCCAATGTGGTTATTCCATCTGTTTGCCGATATGTTCCGTCAATAATGTTTTTGTTGCCTTCAAATCTGACGGTTCCGCTGTTAAGCATCCCATTGGTCCCTAGCGTTACATTACCGATGGCTTCCAGTTCCCCACTGTTTGTCAGGGTTGCCAAAGCGTCTTTCCCCGTAATAACATTTGCCAAAACCAGCCCTCTATTGCTGTTGACAAAATGCCCGTCATTAAGGTACAGGGAAAGATGGTTATCTTCGTCTTTTGCGTCAGGGTTGGCACCATGTTTTTTCAAAAATCCGTTGTTGATTATTTCTCCCGAACTTTCAATACGGTCCGCATAGATGTATCCTCCCTGTTTGTCCTGGTTTGTTGTGTTTTCCAAATTTACAGGGTTATTAATATCTATGTTTTGCAGTGTGCCCTGTTTGTCAACTATAATTTTGTCCGCATAAAGATATCCTGTCTGTTCGCTTGCTCCAACTGCCTGCTTACCCGTTAGGAAACTTGCCGTTTTGTTTTCTGCATTTGTTGTGCCAACACTCAGATTTTTTACCCAAATTTCTCCGGAATTTATTACACTTCCGCCTGTCATGCTAATCGTCTCTGTTGTTTCATTGGTGTATCCTATAACTGTTTGTGTACCTGTGTCCGGATCCGGACCATAAACAGGAACAAAATTTTGAGAAACAATCCCTGTATTTTTTATAACCCCATCACTGACCAAAATTTTATTGCCATCTATACTCCCCTGGTTATCAACCGTTCCTCCGTCAACCTGCATCACTGCATCCGAACCGACACCACCAACCGGTGTTTTCAATGTAAGCATACCCCTATTCGTCAGATTTGCTTCATCCATAGCCAAAGTCAGACTGCCTCCAACGTTAATGCTAATCATTCCGTTTGAATCCAGTACTGCATTGTTGATTGTCATAATGTCCGAATCTATTACACCGCTGTTTGATGCAAGAACCGCTGTTGCATCTTTATCCGTTGTTCCAAAAGTTATACCCTGATTTTGTGTTTCAATTCTGCCTGTTTGTAAAAGTTGCCCGCTTTCTGTAATTGTCAAATTACCGCCTTTGATGTCAACTGTCTTGCTGACAACTTTTCCCCCGTCGATTTGCAAAAGTGAATTGGTTTTGCCCGTTTCCGCATCCTGAACAATAACCGGCACATCAAACTGGGCGTCATGTACCAAAACCCTTCCCTTGCTGTCCAGGTTTTCTGCCGCGAAATGCGTTACATAATTGCCGTCACTGTCTAACATCAAATTTTTGTTGGCATTTCCCCTAATACTTAAATTGTGTATTGCCGGATTTGTCTCATATATTGTCCCGTCCACAGGGGCAACTGTTATATTGTTTATTTTACCGCCCTGTATAGCGGTAGCACCTTCATATCCCAATGTCAAGGTTCCTTGAGATTTGATGTTGATGTCCGGAACATTTTCTTCCGCCATCTTGACCGCCGCCTGGGTATAATCATTCAATCCCAAAATCAGCCCCATTTCGCTAGTCCTTGTTTTTCCGTATATCGTTACATCCCCGTTATTGATGTTCAATGTCAGGCCGCTTTGCGGCATAACAAACGCCAAGTTAGCCGCAACAAGCGTCCCCCCATAAATTGCATCTGCACCTTCCCCCTCCTTGCCAAATTGCAACCCTTTGAGGTTTTCCCCTTCAACTGCAACTGCTGTGTTTCTTCCTGAGCTGTCCATCTTGTCTTCACTGGCACCGTAAGACGGATGTCCGTTTTCTGTTGTGCGGATAAACAAATGCGCGGTGTCATTCGGATATTCGCCGGTGGCCGCATCCGCCTCTTCCTCTACTGCCGAACGATAGACAAGGGCCATACCGTCCTCATATTCCAAATCTTTGGTGCCGTATATGTATTTGTATTTGCCGGTGTCCGCATCTATCCCATCAACTGTATCTTCCTGCTTCCGAATAACCAACAACTCGTTCTTGCCCAGTTTCAGTTCGGCATTTTCCAAAACAATATATCCATAATCCCCCTGCCCGTTAAAAATCATGTTTTGTATGGTTTTCATAGCTGTGTAGTTATAATAGTACGTCCCATCCACATATTCATAATCATCACGGACAATTTTATTTGCCGCATCCCCGCTGATGGTGGCATACATATCCTTGTCGCTTCCGCCCATATGATAACCGCTTTCAGGATCTATCTCCCCGTCATGGTTATATACCATCTTTCTGGCAATTTCCGCAAAGTCAATATGGATTGTGGCCTCATTCCCCTTAACAGTGCCATTGATCAGGTCAGCATAAGAAGTGATGGTTGTCCCCATCACTTCACGGGCAAATCCAAGCTTCCGCCATCCGGTCTGCCCGAGACCCAATGTTTCCAAACCAGTCGTGCCACCCGATACCGACGAACAGTCATCCCCCAATTCTACAGTCCCGCCTTCACCTTTTACCGCTTTATATTGGTAAACATATTGACCTCCTATATTAGTCACGTATTCGTAAATGTCCACCCTCTTTGTTTCGTCATATTGCCCTACCGCATCTGTGCCAACATACGAAATATGGTCGGCATCAATGAGTTTCAAAAGGTCATCGCTCATAAGTGATGATGCGTTGATGTAAAGGTTGGTGTTTTTCCCGGAAACTTTAAGCCCGCCGTCCAAAAGGGCGTTGACCGTAAAGCCTATGGCACCTTTTTCAAAGTGCAATGTCCCTCCCCGCATATCAAGCCCGCCGTCCAAAACAATTGTACCGGTACTGTTCATCAAACCGTCATAAATTGTGGCATGCCCCACAGAGATAATACCATTGTTGGTAACATTGCTGTTTGCTCCTTTCATAACAAGTTGCTCAACCCGGACCACACCATCGTTGTTAAAGATACCGTTTTCCAAAACTACCTGTTCCGTAACCATGTTGGGCGTGAACCCACCCACATCACTTAAAACAAGCGTCGATGTGTCCGTATATGGAAGTTCCAGTGCCTCACACATTGCTTCGGAAAGCCCCAATGCTTTACCAGTTTCATATTTGATGTGTTTTTCCACATCTGCCGTTACGTTTGCTGTCATACCTGCAATAAGTGCCCTGATTTCGTCCCCAACTGGCCCGACATCATTCCTGTGTTCAGCCACATATTTGACCGTGATGCTGCCGCTTGAAAGCATTGCCCCCAAAAGGGTGTTGCCGTCCAAGGCATACATTGTGTATGACCCCGTTTCATTACCGTCCAGCCCAACATCTGCCACCAACGCATTTATTACTCCTGCCTTGCCTTTTAAAGAAAGAAGAGGGTTGTTGACAGATTCATTTTGTGCAAGTGTAAAGTTTTGTACTGCTGAAACTGCCGTCCCGTCCGGTTTCGTCCCGTCTGTCACATAATAGGCACCGCCATGGGTTGTATCTTTTTTTACACCATCAACCCCTTTAAGCGGATTTGCCGGATTGTACGGCGTTACAGGATTGGTAACAATGCCTGTAAGCATATAGTCCGCACCATGCCAAACTCGTGTCACATCCGTGTTGTCATGATTATCCACAACAGGAAGATACCGTTCGTCAGCACCTTCTATCCCCTTGATGTTTACCGTTGACACCATGTCGTCTTTTTGGTCATCAACAATTACTTTGCCAAAGTTTTCCAATTTCCCGTCATAAATGTCGGACCCGTCCAACATTTCCACAATAGCATGTCCGCCAACTTTTACGTTGCCGACCACGTTCTGCACTTCTGTCTCCGCCGCCGCATCTCCCAATGTCATTTTTTGTTTGACCAGGGTTATGCCGTTGTTAAGGTTTACAATGCCGCCCGTCATGGTAAAAGTGTCGTCAACTAGCATCAGCGGGCCGTTATGTTCCAAGGTCCCGCCTGTTACTGTCGTTTCCCCTTCAACATGAAATACGCCGTAATTTTTCAGTTCCCCGTCATTTACAGTTACTTTTCCTTTTACGACCGCTTTAGGGGCGTCATAATTTATAAATTGGATTGCCGTATACAATTCCAGTTGGGACATATGGTAAGGTTCAAGCATAAGGGTGCTGTCCGGATCCGTGTAACTCAATGTTTGGGTATATAGCTGAACATTTCCTGTCGGTATGCCAAGCATATTGGTTTCAAGACTTGACAAAGTTACAGTATATTGGTTGTTTGCGTCCGCTTCGTCCACCAGTACATAACCGCCCTGACCACTGTTTTGGGTTTTGTCCCATGTGTAATGTTTGTCCGCATCAGGTAACAAGTGCTCCAATGTTTCATTGCCGTTGGACAAACTGCCGTTCTTGATTACAACGTTATTCAAATTTAAGGTTCCTTCGTTGGCAATTGTTGAATTGGTCTTCTTATCCGAGTTTGCCACGACAGTTGTTGTACCCAAAACATTCATTTCTGAAATTTTGGACGCATTGTTAATTTTTGTTTCCTGCCCTTCCTGTAAAAGGTCTGTTGTACCAATTTCTATGTCTTTTGTTTCAATAAACCTGCCGTAGTTTGTAAGTTCCGCCTTTTGGAAGACCGCATTGTCTGTAACGTTAACGGTCGGCATGAGCCCTGGTTTTGTCGGTTCGTAATAGTCCCCGTCTTCAAGGTACTCTTTGCCTTTGTCCGTTCCGGTTTTGGCTGTCATGTATGTCCCGTCTTTTTCAAGATAACCATAGGTGCTGCTTTTGTTGCCGTTGGTCATGATGCCGCCGGTAACACTTACTTTGTTGGCAAGGTTCATTACCCCTTCATTTTTTATGGTCGGTTTTTCTGCAGAATTTTCGGTTGTGTCGTTCTGAATAATTGTTGTGCCTCCAACGGTAATTTGTGAATAGCGGCTGGCGTTGTTCATTATGCCGATTTGCAAATTGATGCTGTTTCCCGTGTCATCCGCACCGACTGTTATTTTGCCGTAGTTGTTCACTTCCGGATTTTCTTGTTCATAGGTGTCCGATTGTTCTATGGCAAGCCCTTTTGCCATGGTTATTTCCGATTTGTTGTTGTAATTGTTGATGTACATGCCTTTTGTCAGTGTGCCGCGGTTGGCAACGACGAGTTTTGTGTATTTTTGGTCACTGTAAGGGCTGTTTGGATTATTGTTTGGGTTAGATGTGTATTTGCCAAGCGTCGTCAGGTCAAGTCCCGGGTTTTCGTCCCCAAGTTGCAGCGTGAAGCCGCGGGTGGCAACCTGTTTATACCCTATTACGGTAGTTGTATCCTTCCCATCTGCATCTTTTTCATATATAGGTTCAAATGTCAGGTTGCTGGTGGCCAGTTGCCCGACTGTCAAGATGTATGCATGGGCTTGGTCTGTACATGTGTAGATAGTGTTTGTTCCCTGTTCTTTGATTTTGTTGACTGCCAATACACCTATCTGACTGTCCGCTTTGTTTATGGTCAGGGTGTTCTGGTTCATGATGAGTACACCCGGTTTCTTTTCCGTAAGAAGTTCCGGATTGCTTATTTTGCCGACTGTTGTCGTTTTGCCGTTCAAAACTACAGAGCCGCCAGCATGTATGACAAGTTCCCCGATTTCGTCATCAGTTTGGTGGAAGGTTGCCGCAAGTGTATCTCCCGTGCCTTTAACGTCTTTGACGTTCGACGATTTTTTACCCCACGATTCATCCGCCATAAGTTCTTGGGTTATTGCCACTGTTAACGCTTCTGTGTCGGCAAGGCTTGCCAAAATTGTGTCCGAGTTGTTAAAGTTGGTGTCATTGCTGCCGGTTGATGTGAAGAACCGTGCAAGGGGCGTTACTTCTATTGTCCCGCTGCCCATTGATGTTTTGCCTTCAACTTGCATCAGTGACCGTTCCAGTGCTGCAGGGTTTGCTGCATCATAGTTTCCGACCACCAGATGTCCGGCCCCTGTTGCTTTTAACCCTATAGATTGGTTGTTGGCATCCTTGTCTTCATCATCCTTTTGAATTTGCAAAAGTCCCTTGCCCTGTACATAT
>JAGHTS010000042.1 GCA_018065225.1 Candidatus Phascolarctobacterium caballi | reverse complement strand
AAAGTGCTGCTGTCGCTGACGGTCATTTTGTCGCCCTGCAAATATCCAGCATCAGAACTTACATCCCCGTCAATATAAATATCTCCTGCTCCGCCAATTATTGTTTCCAAATTACCGCCGCTCAAATGCAGAGAACCTGTGGTGCTTACTGTGGCACCATCGGTTGTTTGGATATTACCCGATTCTGTTGTTATGTCCCCTGCAAAAACAATATTGCCGCCCCCGCCGATGGCAACGGTCAAAGTGTCGTCCCCTTTACCGTCACCTGTCAAAGTCAAGGTCTTGCCGCTGTTCACCATATTGGTGCCGGTGGTCTTGATATTGTCCGCATCAGTACTGACATTTCCGTTAAAAGTTATTCCACCTGCTCCCGTAACTTCTTTCGCCAAATTTCCGCCTGTAAGGGTCAAAGTTACGTCCTTATCCACAATATTGGTGTCGGCGGCTACATAATTTGCATTGGTTTCCAAATCTTGGGCAAATTCCAATGTGCCTGCGGTTACATACGCTCCGTCCAAACCTGCTCCATTGAGTTTTACTGTGCCTTTGTTGGCAATAACTCGGTCAAGCGTGCTGCCTGTCAATTCAAAAATACCATTTTCTGAAACCGCCAAAGTTTCCGTACTGCTGACCAATCCTATGTTTGCTGTGGTTACTTCCCCGTCAACCGTAATTGTTCCTGTTCCCGTAATTTCTGCGGTCAATGTGCCGTCCGTCAAAATCAAAGTGCCATTGTTTTTTAGTCCGCTCGGGCTTGTCATTTGCAAATTGTTTGCTGATGTTGTCAATGTACCATCGTTATTGTAACTGCCATTACCTTGCATAACGGCATTCGTCCCCAAAGTAACAGTTCCTGCAAAATTAACAGTACCGCTGTTATCTACGGCATAAGACTTCCAACCGCTGATTTCTGCAATATCCTGCAAGGTCAAGGTGTCGCCATCATTTACAACAATACCAGTATATGTGTTTTCGTAGCCCAAAATTTTGTGTGTGCCGTCACCGTCAATGGTAAGCGTACGTGCGGTTCCCTCTGATGCTCTCGTCAATGCTCCCAATTCACTACCAGTCGCAGTTGCAATATAATCTTCTGTCATAACATAAGTTTCTATCTTTGCCGGGTCAAATCCGGCTCTTGTATCACCATTGATTATCTCTTTTAATGTATAAACTTTACCTTCAACAAATATGTCCAATGTACCTGCTTTTTCACCACTGCCACTGTCCCCGGCTGTGTTATATCCTTGTGAGAAAATATAGGTTTGTCCGTCATAAGTTACTGCACTTGTTCCGCTAACAGTCAGTGAAGCAGGAGTACCGGTGATGTAGGATGCCTGATATGTTGTTCCTGCGGTCAACCCCGAACCCGACAAAGTAATATCCCCCAAAGACAAAGTACCTCTAACGTTTGTGGCACCAATTTGGTCAAGGGTAACAGTTGAACCATTTAAAGTTGCAGAAAGGTTATATACGGCATCAGTCAAATCTAACAAAGATACTCCACTTAAATTATCTTTGGAAAATTCCACGCCTGACTTCAAATAAACCTCTCCGCCTGTGATTGTTGCGTTTGTGCCAAAGGAAGATCCCGATACCATATCAACCTTGCCGCCATTGGTAACTTTTTGTTGCAATTTCCCGTCTGTTATAACCAGTCCGGCATTTGTCTTAACTTCAATGTTTCCGCCAACAGTCAGATTGGCTGCCGAAGTTTGTACCTCAGCAGCATCCGTGCCGTTGCCAATCTGCACACCGCCCTCGCCGCGGATGGTTTTTGCCAAAATATTATCTGCATCATTGCCAATCAGAACAAGGGCATCACCGCTGTTCACTTGCACATCCACAGTCAAATCCTTGGCAACAATCGGCCCATCCAACAAACTGATATATAGTTTGTTGTCTTGCTTATTCAAAGTCCCCAAATTGCTGATATTAGCACCAGCAGAATAATTCCCGCTAATTCCACTTGCCGAAATCAAAGTAATCGTTGAACCTTTGACCACCACAAAACCGTCAGGCAGACCATCATTTATATCAACAACGGTATTATCAAAATATACCGTACCGCCAACTGTCATCATGACATCACTTGCACCAAATCCGGCGGGCAAAGTGAAATTCATTTTTTGAAAACCCTTCACCTCCCCTGTAACAGAAATTTTGGCGTTCACATTTAAGGTGTTATCAGTAAGCTCTTTATTGTCAGCAAAACACCCGGCACCGATAATCCCCCAAAATTTCATGTTTTCAAAAACCGTGGTGCCGTCACTCTTGCCGATGTTCACAACATTATTGTCCGCAACCAACTTTGAACCATATTGGGAAAATACTCCGGAAACAGAAACCAAAGCTGCCTTGTCCGTATCACTGAGAACAGAAACAATATTATTAGAAGCGTTGACATCACAACCACCGCTATCACCTTCCTCAATAAAAACGCCATGTATTTCTATGACGGAATTTTCCACTACAGAGATTTTTTCAACATCTTCCGCACCAAAAATTGCTGTATTATTATCAGCAGTAAATGAGACAGGATGTTTATTAGTATTTGGCATATGGACATATCCACCATTCAATTCCATGATACACCCGTCCCATGCTGAACTGTAAGTACCGCCACTGACTTTAAGCGTGTTATTGCTAACATTAATGGTGGAACCATCAGCATTATGGTATATCCCCCCGCCAATCAACCGAAGCTCAAGATTAGAGCGTGTAAAATTACCGCCGGAAATATTTAACTCATTACCGCTTACAGTAATTTTTCCGCTTCCGGAATATTTGCCATAGCCGCCCGCAATATTCATCTCATAATCATTAGATTCAAAATTTCCGCTTTCAATATTTAATGTGTTGGTGCTGACCGTATAATCCCCTGTACTTTCAGTACCCCCCGCGGCATAAACATCTTTTTTATATGTGCCGCCAGCAATGTCCATTTTGTTGCCTGTGATTTTGGCGGTATAATCTGTGCCGTTGATAATGGTATTATAAGTTCCTCTAAATTTATCCGATTTGTATGTTGTCCCGTCTGCAGTAACCGTGTAATCCGGCGTAGCAGTTATCGGGTCAGTACCTCCGGAATAAACAAGGAAATATTTGCTGTTATCAAGCGTCAAAAGCTGATAATGGGCATTTGCAGGTGTGTAACCCTCACTGTCAACATTATCAATAAGCATAATAAATTCATCTTCCGCCAAAGAGATATTGCTTATATCAACATCAATATTAACACCTGCCAACGCAACGGCATTTCTTAAACTTAACATTGGCAAATTTGTGTCCATACCACTGGGTGCCTTGAAATTAATGTTTTGAGGATAATAAAGATAATTAACAATTCCATCCACACAGGTGTTGATATTCAAGACATTTCCTGTTCCTGTTCCCGCACCACTGTCACCTGCATAAATTTCAAAAAGTTTAGTGCTGTCGGAAGAGAATTTGCCGCCGTTGATAGTTATTATATTGTTGGACATCGTAGGAGTGTCGCCATTTCCACCATAAATATTTAAAATTGTAACGCCTGTAAAATCCCCGCTGTTGATTGTCAATTCATTGCCGGAAATTTCACTTCCTGCCACGCCGGCAGAAATACGACAATTGGTGATATTGTAAAAATCTATGTCATTAATAGTTACTTTATTGCCGCTGGCAGTGTCCATTCCAAAACCACCACTAATCTCTACAGAGCTCCCATCACGAAAATATGCGTAGTCAATAGTTACCTCACCGCCGGAAGCATTGCCGCCACCTGTACCTCTGTCTCCACCACCTGCGTAACTGCCAACAATATTTGTGTCACCATAAAAACAAGTATATTCTTTAACTGTCACACTGCCGCCTGAAACATTGCCGCCTGCCGAATATTCATCAAATTTTTGATAACCGCCATATATTGCAGTTTGATTATGGAATACATCATTATCAATAATTATATTGCCACCGGAAACATTGCCTCTTAAAGACGAATTACCATAAATTTCTGTATTTCCGTTAAAGGTGCTATCGGTAACACTGACCGTGCCGCTGGTAGTATTACCGGAAGCCGCCCTGCTACCGCAAATGGTTGCTGTGCCGTTGAAAGTACTGCCAGTAACATTTACAGCATTGTTCAATGTGGTAGATGTCAAACCTGACGAACTACCGCCGTTGGCTTGAAAGTTACCACCGAAAGTGGAATTGTTAATATTCACAATAT
>JAGHTS010000314.1 GCA_018065225.1 Candidatus Phascolarctobacterium caballi | reverse complement strand
ATGAAAACAGGCAGTTTGGAACAGGACAGCACGGTGCAATACAACGGCACAACAGTGGGTGCCGATTTATGGAGCAACGGCAAAGGATTTGGCGGGGTGGCATTGACCTATGCGGACGGCAATACGGAATCAAGCCAAAAGTCAGGGCAAATAAGGAATGATGCGGATTATTATGGTGTAAGCATCTACCACAGACAGGATATGGATGACGTGGATATGGTAACTGATATAAGTTACACCCATACGGACAATGACCTGACCAGCAATATAGCAAATACAGAAATAACTGCAAGGCCCAAAGTTGATGTATACAGCATAGGCACGAAAATTGAAGCGGAACTGCGGTTAAGCAAAGCATCAAAATTAGTACCATATTTAGGGGCAAGATACAGCAGGTTGCAGAACAAGGACTTCACTAACAGTTTGGGCGGCAGGTTTGACGTGGACAATGCCGATCTGTTCACAGTACCGGTGGGGTTGGCATTACGCAGCCGTCTTAAAACATCGGAGGGTTGGGACTTTGGTTCGCTATTGGAAGGCGGCTATGAGTGGAACTTGGGAGACAGGGACAGCACCCAAAAGTTCAGCTATGGCGGAGCCTATGACATTATCGGTTTTGACATAGTGGACAGCGGACAATATTACATCAAGGCGGCACTGACAGCGGCATACCAAAACCTGTTATTTGAACTTTTGTACAGGTACAGCAAAGGCAAGACGATAAGGGACAACAAGTGGAACTTTAATTTGAATTATGCGTTCTAATAATGTTTTATAACTTACTAAAAAAATGCTACTGATTACACTAGCATTTTTGCAAAGAACAAATAGATAGAGTAAAATTGTATAATAGCAGAATGTACTAACATTTCATAATGCAATATAAACTAAAGTATTGTTAGTTGTCGTGTTATAAGAAAATTTAACATTTGATGTATTTGGAGGTACAAAATGATTTTTTTAGACCATAATTCTACAACACCATTGTTGCAGTGTGCATATGATGATATGAAACCTTATTTTTGTGATTTATTTTATAGTCCAGGTGGGTTGCAGGAAATATGTACCAGTATTGCTGACAAGATAGAGAATACAAGAAAGTTAATTGCTGGCTTTATTTCAGATCAAGATGGTTTTTTATTGTTTACTTCATGTGCCACTGAGTCCAATAACTTTATCTTGAAGCAGGGCTTTTTTGATATTGTTATTACAAGTCCTATAGAGCATCCGTCACTTTTGAAATCTGCATATTTTTATCATCCTGATGGAGTTAAGAAAGTTAAGATTTTATCTGATGGTGTAATTGATGTCGGCGATTTAGAATGTCTGTTGAAAGAAAATTGTTCCAATAAAAAAGTATTAGTAAGCATACAGCATGGAAATTCAGTTATTCACACTTTACAAGATGTTGAGAAAATCAGTAATCTCTGTTTAAAATACGGAGCCTATTTGCATGTTGATGCAACACAGACATTAGGAAGAATTTCTTTAATACCTAATAGGGCGGACTTTATTACCGTATCAGCACATAAGTGTTATGGCCCTAAAGGAATAGCAGCTCTTTGGATTAAGAAAGAGTTACTTGGTAAATTTGGAACGCCCTCGTTGGTTGGTGGAGGGCATCATGAAAAAAATTTACGGGCGGGTACAAGTAATGTTCCTGGAATAGTTGGTTTTGGATCAGCAGTAAATTTTATGTGTACTCATTTAGATCAGCATGCAGAACATGTGAAAAGGCTTTCAAAAATGTTTTATACAAAATTTATGAAAGATATTCCAAACGCAATTCTCAATGGCAATAAGGATATGCGTATTCCTGGTGGATTAAGTTTTTATGTGCCTGGAGTAGATATGAGATCAATTTTAAGTTCTTTGCCAGATATTATTATTTCTACTGGGATGGCTTGTTCTACAAGTGGAGCAGACCCTGTTATGATGGAATTAGGAGGAGAAGAACTTGCTAAAGGTTCATTTAGAATTCAAATAGGTTTTGAAAATTCAGAAAATGAAATTCAACAATCGGTTGATGCTTTAGTGACAGCAATAAAACAAAGTAAGATAAAAAAATGCTACTGATTACAGTAGCATTTTTGTTATGCACTTCAGTGTGTAAAACAATTCGCTAAGCGAATTGTTTTATGAAAAATCACCCGCTATGCGGGTGAGAGACAAAAGTTATACAAAAAATCCCATCACTCCGATAGAATAGTAATTGTTCAAGTCACTATGCTAAAAAAAGAATGATGAGAAATGGCTAAAAAAGAATATAGTTTAGCCCATACAAAATGGTTATGTAAATATCATATTGTCTTTCCGTTAGACGGGCGGTCATGATTTATTCAATTATGGATTTCTTGATTTTTATGTATTCTTCTGAAAAATATGGTTTTAGTTGCGGTTCTGTTGTGTTGAGCGGATTATCCGAAACAATAATTATGGGTGGCGCTTGCAGACGTTTGGCAACCGCAATGCTGTGGTAGGCATACCACCAATGTTCCAAGTCGGCAAAAAATTCTAGATGATTGTTTTTAAAAATAATGCGTAATATATTTTTGTTGCAACCCAAATTTTCTTCCAAACTGTCTTTTTTGTACCATTTGGCAATTTGTGACAATGATATATTTTTGGTAAAGGCATTGAACAAATAGTCATGGTATGGGTAATAAAGCGGGTCACCGCCTTTGCCGACAGTTTGCTGTTCTGATAATTCTGCACTGGGACGGATTTGGAAGATGGCTTCGTGGATAGTGTCTTTTTTGAAAACCTCTTTGTTAAAATATTTTCCCAAAGCATATACTTGATGTTTCCATAAATCACCAAGCGGGGCAACTGCACCTGCCAAATCACCATAAAAAGTTGCATAGCCGACACTTAATTCTGCTTTGTTGCCGTTGGCGCTGAATGCTCCGCCAAAAGCGGCAGATGCGGCGGCTATAAGACGGCTGGAACGGTCACGTGCCTGTATGTTTTCTTCTGTTAAAGTATTAACCGTCAACCCGATGTTTTCAATGGTTTGAATAGTGTTGTTTACCGAATCTGAAATTGGTATCACTGCGTATTTTGCCCCCAAATTTTGGGCGGTAATTTGTGCAAGTTGTTGGGTTATTTGTGAATTGTATTTGTTGGGCATGTTGAGCAAAAGTACGTTGTTTGCCCCCAAAATATCAACATACAAGGCGGCGGCAACTGCACTGTCAATTCCGCCGGACAGACCTACAGTCATCCGTTTGATGCCTGTTTGGTTAAGGAATTCTTTTAGACCTAAACGTAATGTGTGATACAGGATACCTGTATCGTCATAATTTTCTTGCTGATAGTCCCCGCTTGTGATTTGAAATGTTTGTGTGTCAAAGGTTAATTCCAAAGCATCTTGTTGGAATAATTTTAATTGAAACAGTTTTTCACCTTTGTCATCAAGTATGGCGGAGCCGCCTGTATGTACTTTGATATTTTTGCCACTAAAACTTATGCCTACGGATTTGGGTTTGATGTGATAACCGCACAAATTGTAGTCGTCACTAAAAATGATTTGCAAGTGGTGTTTGTTTTCCTTTTGCAATTCAGAATTTAATTTTGCCACGTCTTGCTGAAAATCGTCCTGTTCTGACAGAGTACCAAGATTATTTCCTGTAAGTGTATCTTTTGGGAAGAACACATAAGAGGCATCTGTTTTTTCTGCCAAAGTAAGAAAGTATTGGATGGTTTTATAATTTTCGGACAAGTTACCGGAAAGGATATGCGGTTGTGTCAATAAAAGTTTTATTTCCATTTTGTTTACCTTTTTTTCAAATGTATTGTATAATATTATATCATAATCTTAAATTTTTATGAGGAGAAATTATGCTTTATACATCTACAAGAGGAATTAAGGGTTTGGTTACATCTGCTTGTGTAATTCAAAAGGGACTGGCTCCTGATGGGGGATTGTATGTGCCTGTACATATTCCGACGCTTTCACGGGATGAAATTTTGGAAATGTGCGATTTGCCGTACAGTACACGGGCTTTGAGAATTTTATCTTATTTTTTAACTGATTTTAATGACAGCGAGTTATATTCTGCACTTGTTAATGCGTACAATCAGAAAAAATTTAAGGACGAAACCACGCCTTTGAGCATTATCAATAACAGATTGGGGATATTGGAGTTGTGGCACGGGCCGACTTGTGCGTTTAAAGATTTGGCTTTGCAATTGTTGCCGCAATTAATGACCTTGTCTGCCAAAAAACTGGGTGATGAACGCAAAACTGTTATTTTGGTGGCTACCAGCGGTGATACTGGCAAAGCGGCATTGGAAGGGTTTAAGGATGTTGCGGGAACGGAAATAATTGTCTTTTATCCCAATGATGGTGTCAGCGATATTCAAAAATTGCAGATGCAGACGGCAGAGGGAAATAATGTAAAGGTCTTTGGTATTGACGGGAATTTTGACGATGCCCAACGTGGGGTCAAAGAAATTTTTGGTGATGCGGAATTTGCCAAAGAGTTGAACGATAAGGGATTTGTTTTGAGCAGTGCCAATTCCATTAACTGGGGGCGGTTGGTGCCGCAAATAGTATATTATTTTAGTGCTTATTGTGATTTGGTAAAAAAAGGGACAATTAAAATTGGTGAAAAAATTAATTTTGTTGTGCCGACAGGTAATTTTGGCAATATTTTGGCAGGGTATTATGCTTTAAAAATGGGGTTGCCAATCAATAAACTTATTTGTGCGTCTAATAGCAATAATGTGCTTACAGATTTCTTGAAGAACGGCAAATATGACAAGAAGCGTGAATTTTACCATACCATGTCCCCGTCTATGGATATTTTGGTTTCCAGTAATTTGGAGCGGCTTTTGTATTATATGACGGACAGCAATGCTGAAAAAGTTAATGGTTATATGGAAGATTTAAATGCTGACAGTGAGTATAAAATTAATGAAAAAGAAGTCGCTGAGCTTAAGAAAATATTTTATGGCGCTTGGGCGGATGATGAAAAAACCAAAGAGCGTATTCAACTGATGTATATGGTCAATAATTATATTATTGACCCACATACGGCAGTTGCTTTGTCTGCATTAAACGACTACCGTGCCAATAATCAAAACGATAATCATTTTACAGTGGTGTTAAGTACTGCCAGTGCTTTTAAATTTAGTAAAGATGTGCTTAAAGCATTGGATAAAAATTATAGCGGGGATGATTCTTCGGTAGCGGCAATGCAAAAATTAGCGGATAAGATAGGTGGGAAAACTCCTAATAGATTAAAGAATGTGACAGAAAAACCTGTATTACATTCTGAAGTCATAAAATTTGATGACATGCGTCA
Organism: Candidatus Phascolarctobacterium caballi; assembly: GCA_018065225.1. Lineage (GTDB taxonomy): Bacteria > Bacillota > Negativicutes > Acidaminococcales > Acidaminococcaceae > Phascolarctobacterium_B > Phascolarctobacterium_B caballi. The sequence continues at coordinate 1,448 of JAGHTS010000314.1, read as the reverse complement.
AAAAATAAAAGATTTTCTGTTCACGGAACAATGAAAGTTTTATTGACGGGGATTAATTCCAAATACATTCATACGGCATTGGGTGTGCGTTGTGTGGCGGAATATGCCAAAATGCAGGGTTTTGCTGTGGACATTTTGGAAGAAAGTATCAATACACCAATTTTGCGTGTGCTGGATAAGTTGGTAGCGGCAAAAGCGGATGTTTACGGTTTTTCGGTACATATTTGGTCAAAAAAATATGTGACAGAATTAATAGGACTTTTGTTACAAGTTTTTCCGTTAGCAAAGATTGTTTTGGGCGGGCCTGAAGCGGGTCAGGTAACATTAAACAATGACAGGATAACAGTTATTCAGGGGGAAGGCGAAATTGCCTTTTGCGAATATTTGCAGGGAAAGGCAGTTTCGGGCAAGACCGTTGATTTGGCGGAATTGCCTTTTGTTTATCCCGATTTGGAACAGGTTATTGCCGAACATAAAATTGTTTATTATGAAGCAAGCAGGGGCTGTCCCTTCCGTTGCTCTTATTGTTTAAGCAGTGTGGAGCATAATGTCAGACAGAAACCATTGCCAAAAGTTTTGGCGGAGTTGGACAGGTTTGTTGCCGCCAATGTGCCTTTGGTTAAATTTGTTGACAGGACTTATAATCTGGACGAAAAATTTTATCTGCCTGTTTTTCAACACTTGGCGGCGGCACAATGTGACACAACTTTTCATTTTGAAATTAAGGCAGATTTGTTAAGTGACAAGGTTTTAGATTTCTTGGCAACCGTACCCAAAGGCAGATTTCAGTTTGAAGTAGGTATTCAGTCAACCAATCCGGATACATTGCGGGCGATTAACCGCAGTAATGACTGGGATAAAATTGCGGGTAATTGCCGAAAAATTTTGCAAAACGGCAATATCCATTTGCATACAGATTTAATTGCAGGACTTCCTTATGAAGATTTGGCATCTTGGCGAAAATCTTTTAATGAAGTTTTTCTTTTGGGTGCACCGATGTTGCAGTTAGGTTTTTTAAAAGTTTTGCCCAATACGGAAATTGAACAAAAGGCGGAGCAGTACGGGCTTGTGTATATGCCTGAACCACCGTATGAAATTTTGGCTACAAAATGGTTGGGTTATGGCGATTTGGAATTTTTGCGGAAGTTTGACAAGATTTTTGATGTTTTGCATAATGGTGGGCATTTTCCGCATTATTTGGCGGCATTGTTACAGGATTTTGACGAACCATATGAATTGTTTGCTTATATAGTTGGGCAGTGGACTGTGGGTGAGGGGGAAACCTACAATGCCCGTAGTGTGGCAACGGCATTGCATAATATTTTTGGCAAACGTTATGAAAATTTGTTGCAAAAAGATATTTTTAACAATATTCATCATTGGCGACCTGATTGGTTGGATTGGTCGGAATATACACATAAAAAATTGAAAATGACGGCAAAATAAAA
>JAGHTS010000143.1 GCA_018065225.1 Candidatus Phascolarctobacterium caballi | reverse complement strand
GTGTTCCCGGCAGGTACAGTGAATTTGGTGGCAAGGGAACTATTGATTTCCAAAGAACCGCAAAAATGGATTAAACGTGTTATTAAGGGAGTGGAAAATCCAGTTTATTTTGGCAGGGCAAATGACAATTTGTTTTTGACGGTGGCTGGTATAGGTTATGATTCTCTGATTGTGGACGGGGTCAGTGAAACCAGCAAAAAACTTTTAAGTAAATTTGCTTATGTGTGGCAAGGTGCGGAAATGCTGCGTAAGGAACTGTTGCGTAAGGACTGGCGGTATCAGTTTGATGTACGTTTTGACAATCAAAAAATATGGCATAAGGCAAGTACAGTTTTTGTGTGTAAGAGCCGTTACTATGCCGGCAGATATATGCTTTTTGACAATGCCCGTTTAGGTGACAACCATTTTAATGTGGCTTTATTTAAGGGTAACAGCAGTGCTGACTTTATGCGTTATTCGGTATTGGTGGGAATGGAAGCCATTGGTATGGATAAAACTGTTGAACGTTTGCAAGCGAAAAAAATTGAAATAAAATGTAATGTGGAAGATTTTCCGGCAGAGTTGGATGGAGATGTAATTACTGCAGCTCCGTTAACTATAGAAATGGATAATGAACCATTAAAATTTTTGGCATAAATAGGAGGATGAATAATGCTTTTAATTGGATTGACCGGAGGTATGGCTTCCGGTAAAAGTACAGTTGCAAAATATATTAGGGAGCATGGAATACCTGTGTTTGACGCAGATGCCTGTTCACATCAGCTGACAGAAAAAGGTGGAGCTGCCATTGCAGATATTGCCAAGACATTTGGTGATGAGTTTATTGTTGACGGAATGATGAACCGTAAGAAAATGGCAGAGTTGGTTTTTAAAAATGACAAAGAGCGTGAAAAATTAGAAAAAATTTTGCTGACGATGATTTGGGACAGGGCATTGGAATATATTAATGAAAACAAAAATGCTCCGGCAGTTGCCATTGATGCCCCTTTGTTAATTGAAAAAGGTTGGCATAAGCGTGTGGATGAGATTTGGTTGGTTTATATTCCTGTGGCTGAGCAAATCCGTCGTGTAATGATAAGGGACGGTATGACCGAAGAACATGCCAAAGCCCGTATTGCTACACAAATGACGACAGATGAGAAAAAGCCCTATGCAGATGTGGTAATAGATAACAGTGGCAAATTGGAAGATACATTGGCAAGGACAGATAAAGAAATTGTCAGGGTATGTAAAAAATAAATGGATATAGTCGCTTGTTTTGGTGACAGTTTGGTTGAGGGATTCCCATTTGGCAAAGATTGCAGTTGGTGTGCTGTGGCAGAAACTGGGACAAATTTTCAATTGCTTAATTATGGAGTTTGCGGTGAGTGCTGTGATGATATTTTGTTTCGTTTGCAACATACACCATTGCCCAAAGGATTGAAAGGCATTATTTTTTTGGGTGGCGCCAATGATGCATTGATGGGTCGTGACCCCAAAAATTCACTAATGATGGTGAAAATGGCAAATAATTTTGCCAAAGAACATGGCTTGCAGTTTGCAGTGGTATTACCGCTGGTTAGCGGGGATTTGCAGTTGGACAGTTGGTTGGTAAATTTCACAAAATTATTGCAACAGGAAAAATTCAATTTTATTGATTTGCAACAGGGAATTGGCTATGCTGACGAGGAATTAGCCGAAGCGTATTTGGACGGAGTACATCCCACAGCGGCAACATATAAAGCAATGGGGATGGTGGCACGTCCCCAGATTGAGAGATGGTTATGTCAAAAATAGTTATGTCGGTAACTAAAGATGAAACCCGTATGGCACTATTGGAAAACGGCAGATTGGCTGAATATGTGGTAGAACGGGATGCAGGCGCACATTTGGTCGGCAGTATCTATAAGGGAAAAGTGTCCCATTTGTTGCAAGGTATTCAGGCGGCATTTATTGATATCGGGTTAAGCCAAAATGCGTTTTTGTATCAGGGCGGCAAACCTTTAACAGAGGGTGAAACCGTTTTGGTGCAAATTACTAAAGATGTACGGGGAAACAAAGGACCAACGGCAACAAGAAACATCACATTGCCCGGGAAATTTGTAGTGTTATTGTTAAATGCCAAGTATGTAGGTTTGTCACGCAAAATTAATGATTTGAAAGAACGGAAACGTTTGGAAGAATTATGTAAAAACCTTTGTCCCAAAGATTTGGGCATTGTAGTCCGCACTTCGGCAATAGGTGTGGCGGAAGAATTGTTGCGGCAGGATATTGATGAACTGGTGGAACAGTACCGTATTTTGCAGGCACGGAATAAAGTCGCCAAAGCCCCTGCACTTTTGCACAGGGAATTAGATTTGGCAATCAGAGTTGTGCGTGATTATATCAGCATGAACATAGATGAAATTATTGTTGATGACGAGGCGGCATTTGAACGTTTAAAAGAATTTCTCGCTAATTTGCCTGTACAACCGCCTATGTTGAAATTACATAAGGGTGAAGAAATTTTTGCCTATTATCAGTTGCAGGAGCAGGTATTGGCAATCACGGACAGGCAGGTACCGTTGCCCAGCGGGGGTACTTTGGTAATTGATTATACGGAAGCCATGACGGTAATTGACGTCAACAGCGGCAAATTTAATAGCAGCGGCAGTATGGAAGATACCATTCTTGCAACCAACAGGGAAGCGGCAGTGGAAATAGCCCACCAGTTAAGATTGCGTGATATTGGCGGGATTATAGTTGTAGATTTTATTGATATGCGTAAAGATGCACAAAAGTTGGAAATCATGAGTATTTTGCAGACCGCATTGGAAGGCGACAGAATGCGTCCCAAAGTGCAGGATATTACGGTGCTGAATTTAGTTGAAATCACCCGTAAAAAATCACGGCAAAACCTTAGTGCGGTATTGTATACAGATTGTCCCGTATGCAACGGTATCGGTATTATCCGAAGCAAAGACACTTTAGTTTTGGAAATCAAACGGAAGTTGCGTCATGCCCTGATGAACAAAGGCGGTAAAAATATTTTGCTTAATGTTAATCCGTGGCTGGAAGAATGTTTTAAGGGACATTTGCTTAAAGATTGGGAAAAAGAATTGGGTTGCACTTTGAATGTGGAGTTCAAAACCAATTTACATCCCGAAACTTATCAAATTTTAGACAATAATGTTGACAATTAATATATATTTATAGTATTATATGCAAACGTGGACTTTATAAGTCCGTCCCCAACCGCACAGAGAGGTTTTAAATCTCGCAAGAGTACCGTATTTGGCGAGTCTATCATGAAGGGAGGAAAACATAGATGTACGCAATTATTAAAACCGGCGGCAAACAATACCGTGTTGCAGAAGGCGAAACCGTGCAAGTTGAAAAACTTATAGCGGATGTTGGTGCAGAAGTTGCTTTTGACCAAGTGCTGACTGTTGTTGACGGTGCTGATGTAAAAATCGGCAAACCATTTGTTGACGGTGCAAAAGTTACTGCTAAGGTTGTGGAACAAGGCAAAGCGGCAAAGATATTTGTCTTTAAGTATAAAAACAAAGTCAACTACCGTCGTCGTCAAGGCCATCGTCAACCATTTACAGCAGTAGAAATTGTTAAAATTGAGTTGTAATTGAATGATTACTTTAAAACTTGATTTTGATACAACCGGATTGATAGTCGGTTATGAAGTGGCAGGACATGCAGGGATGGCAGAAACGGGCAAAGATATAGTTTGTGCAGCAGTTTCGGCAATCACGCAGACACCGCTTCTTGGTTTGGAAAGACATTTAAAACGGCATCCTGTTTATCAGGTCAGTGATGGAGTTTTAAAAGTCAAATTGGATAAAGCGGATGAATTGTCACAGGCGATTCTTATGTCAATGTATTTGTCTGTACAAGATGTATCACAAAAATATCCAAATTATGTTCGGATTTTGGAACAGAGGTGAAAATGATGTTTGAATTAATATTACAATTACATGCCCACAAAAAAGGAACAGGCAGCAGCCATAATGGTCGTGACTCCAACGCACAACGTTTGGGGACAAAGGCGTATGAAGGCAGTGTTGTAAAAGCAGGTGCAATTATTGTGCGTCAGCGCGGCACAAGATTTCATCCCGGATTTAATGTAGGCATGGGCAAAGATTACACAATTTTTGCAAAGGTTGCCGGCAAAGTAAAATTTGAACGTGTAGGTCGTAATGGCCGTCAAATTTCTATTTGCCCCGTGGAGGCATAACGAAGCGTATCAAAATGCTCTTACGCAATAGCGTAAGAGCATTTTTGTTTTGAAACTCTCAAATTTTACAAAAATGCGTTCTCAATCTAACGTTAGATTACCCCTAATCTAACGTTAGATTTACTTTGCCTTTTTGAACTTTTCACTTTGAAAAGCGATTTGATTTTGAATTTGCAAAAGCGGGAGTGCGAAAGAGAAGTGAAAACCCCTATTGTCGCCG
>JAGHTS010000023.1 GCA_018065225.1 Candidatus Phascolarctobacterium caballi | reverse complement strand
TGCGTTTTGGCGGTGGGGTGGCAGGCAGCAACCTTAATATGGAAATTCATCAGGGGGAAATTGTGGCTTGGATTGGGCCTAACGGGGCGGGAAAAACTACTGCGTTTAATATGATTACAGGGGTTTATACCCCAACCGAAGGCAATATCTATTTCAATCCCGAAGGGTACAGGGGGCATAATATGGTAATTACAGGGAAGAAACCCAGCGAAATTGCCAAGTTAGGTATTGCCCGTACTTTCCAAAATATCAGGTTGTTCAAAGATTTAAGCGTGTATGAAAATGTAATGATAGCCAAACATTTGCGTTTGGAATCAGATGTATTTAGTGCGGCTTTGCATTTGCCTTGGTACAATAAAGAGCAATGCAGGGCGGAAGCTCAAGTGGAAAAACTGCTAAAAGAAGTGGGTTTGTGGGACTTGCGTAATGAAAAAGCGTCCAGTTTGCCCTATGGTGAGCAACGGCGGCTGGAAATTGTGCGGGCTATGGCAGCCCAACCCGTATTGTTGATTTTGGATGCGCCGGCTGCAGGGATGAACCCCAAAGAAACGGAAGAACTTACGAAGTTTATCCGTGAAATCCGTGGCAAATACAATTTGACGGTCTTTTTGATTGAACACCACATGGATTTGGTAATGTCCATTGCGGAAAAAATATATGTGTTGGACTTTGGTGAAGAAATTGCCAAAGGTACGCCGCAGGAAATTCAAAACAACCAGCGGGTTATAGAGGCGTACTTGGGGGTGGAAGAAGATGCTTAAAATAGAGAATTTGGTAGTTTCCTATGGAGGGATTGAAGCATTAAAAGGAGTTTCTTTGCAGGTGCCTGACGGCAAGATTGTCACATTGATTGGGGCAAACGGTGCTGGCAAGTCCACTTTGTTGCGGTCGGTAATTGGCTTGGTAAAAGCAAATACCGGTTCGGTTATTTATGATGATATTGAATTGCTTGGACTTAATTCCCAAAAGATTGTGGAAAAAGGCATCACTTTGGTACCGGAGGGCAGACGCATATTCCCAAACTTGACGGTGGCGGAAAATTTGCAAATCGGTGCCTATATGCGTAGTGACAAAAAAGGGATTGCAGATGATGTAAAAAGGGTGTATGAGTTGTTTCCCCGTTTGGAAGAACGGTCGTGGCAGATGGCAGGAACATTATCGGGTGGCGAACAGCAGATGTTGGCAGTGGGACGTGCGTTGATGAGCAGACCCAAACTGATGATGATGGACGAGCCTTCCTTGGGGTTGGCACCTTTGGTTATCAAAGATATTTTTGCCATAATTGAACGCATCAACAAACAG
>JAGHTS010000139.1 GCA_018065225.1 Candidatus Phascolarctobacterium caballi | reverse complement strand
TAATAAATGTGGTAAAAAAGGAGGAAAAATGAAAAAATCTTTGGTTTTGGCTTTGACAATGGCTATGGGGGTAACTGCATCTGTTTATGCGGCTAATCCGTTTAGTGATGTGCCTGCAGGTCATTGGGCTTATGACAGCATTTCCAAATTGGAAGCTGCCGGTGTTGTTGACGGATATGGTTCCGTATTTGGCGGAGAAAAATTGATGACCCGTTATGAAATGGCGCAAATTGTTGCCAAAGCAATGGCAAAAGGTGCTAACTGCGATAAATTGGTTGCAGAATTTGCTGACGAATTGGACGCTTTGGGTGTACGCGTTGCAAAATTGGAAAAGAAAGTTGACAATGTAAAAATTACTGGTAACATCCGCTATAGTTATGCCGATAATATTGGTGGAAAAGGATGGAATGATAAGAAGAAAAACGGCGGAAATCAATATAATCGTTTCCGTTCCCGTTTGTTTGTAAGCGGACAAATAAATGATAATTGGAAATATACAGGTATGTTAGAAAATGACCGCATGTTAGGCAATAGGGCAAATTCTGAAGGTACTATTTACCGTGATGGAGATACTGTTAAATTAAAACGGGCATTTTTAAATGGTCGTATTGGTGGTGCTAAAGTTGAAGGCGGACGCGTTTATGCATTGCAAAGTGATATGATTGATGCAAATGCTGATGGGTTAAAAGTTAATTATAAACTTGATAATGTAACTTTTACTGGTTGGGTTTTGAAAAATATTGATGGTGGTAATACTTTTATTACTGAAAAAGATGATGACCGTGTTTATATGGCTAAAGTTGGAACAAATATAAAAGATTTAGGAATATTTGCCCAATATTGGAAATTTGATACTTCAGAAATACCTGATGAATGTGATCATCATTTTGATGGTGAAATTTATGAATTGGGATTAACACATCCATTTGGTAAAGGTTTTAAGGCAAACGCACAATATTATTATGGTAAGAGTGATTTGTTGAGATGTGATTATTGTTTTGTAGTTCCCGGAGATAAAAATGGTTATGAATTGGGTGTAAGTTATCTTGGAGCAAAGGCATCAACCCCCGGTTCTTGGGGTGCTTGGGTAACTTATGCTGATCGTCCAGCGGCAACTTATTTTAAACCGACAATGTTTAATACTTATGCGTATAATGACGCAGATGGTTGGACAAGTACAGATGGTTATAAAGGTTTTGAAATTGGCGGCAACTATGCTTTTGCAAAAAATATTGTGGCAACACTTAGGTATTTTGTGTTGGAAGGTCGTGACGATTTAAATAAGCGTGAGGATAATCGAGATAGCAAAGCGAAGAGACAAACTCTTTGGGCAGACGTTACGTTTACATTCTAATATTTTAAACCAACATTAAAAAGGCACTGCAATGCAGTGCCTTTTTTCTTGTGTAAACAAGCGATATTTTAATAGTTGTACATTATAATTGTGTATAGTATAATTATCATAATTTATTAAGGATAGAAGGCGATATAATGAGTTACAAACGCATTTTAACCATACAGGATATCAGTTGTGTTGGTCAGTGCAGTTTAACCGTAGCATTACCGATTTTATCGGCATGCGGTTTGGAAACGGCAGTGCTTCCAAGTGCAGTTTTGTCCACCCATACGGGGGGATTTTCGGGTTATACTTTTAGAGATTTGACAGATGACATTCCTGCCATTGCGGCACATTGGCAAAAGGAAAACATTAAGTTTGACGCCATTTACAGCGGGTATTTAGGCAGTGTGGCGCAAATTGAGATGGTAAAAGATATTATGCAGACCGCAGGCAAGGACGGGTATTTAAAAATTGTTGACCCTGCAATGGCGGATAACGGCAAACTTTATCCTGCTTTTAATGGGGAATATGTAAAATATATGGCTGAGTTATGCGGTACTGCGGATATTGTCATCCCCAATATTACAGAAGCAAGTTTTTTGGTCGGGGAGCAGTATCGGGAAATTTATGGTGACGATTATATAAAAGTTTTGTGTGAAAAGTTGGTGCAACTGGGGGCTAAAACGGTTGTATTGACAGGTGTGAGTTATAAAGAGGGCTGTACAGGTGTGGCGGTTTGGGAAAAGGGTGACTTGCGTTATTATGAACATGAAAAGTTGCCCAAGGGGTGCCACGGTACGGGGGATGTGTTTGCTTCGGCTTTTGCGGGGGCATTGCTAAACGGCAAGGATGCGTATATGGCGGCAAAGATTGCGGCTGACTTTACATTGAATTGCATTAAGGTTACTCAAAGTGATGCAGACCATTGGTATGGTGTAAAATTTGAGGTTTGCCTGCCGCAGTTGTTTAAGGATTTGCAATGAGATATTGGCTGTCCTTGTTATTGTTTTGCGGTTGGTGTTTTGCCGCAAATGCGGAAAATATCAATGCACATTTTGCAGATACAGATATAAGGGCGGCTTTGCGGTATGTCGGCAGTATAATGGGTGTCAGTATTGTTGCTGATGACAGCGTTAAGGGTACGGTGTCGGCAGAGTTGGCGGACGTTTCGTTGGACGAAGTGTTGCAACTTTTGACGGCGGGCAAAGATCTGACATATTTTTATACGGATAATGCGGTAGTCGTTACATCTTGCAGTAATGCCAAAAATTTTGCGGAAGGTGTGCAGGTATTTCAACCAAGTTATGTATTTGTCAAAGATATTCGTGATGTGTTGGCAGGGTTGTTCAGCAAGGAACAGATTGCTTTTGATAACGACACCAATACGATTTTTCTGACGGGCGGTGTGCCGGAGGTTGCCAAGTTTAACAGGGTTATGCAGGTGTTGGACAAGGCAACACGTCAGGTTACTTTGCAGGCAGAAATTTATGCCATCAGCCGTGAGGATGTGAAGAAGTTGGGGATTAATTGGGATTGGGACAAGATTCCCCAGCGTGACCATAATACATCAGATGATGACGATGATAATTTAGACAGGGATTATGGCGGCAAGTTCCGTTTTTGGCGTGGGTATAATTTCCGGTTTGCGGCAACTTTAAATTTGTTGCAGACCAAAGGCAGGGCAAAACTTTTGGCAACCCCCAAGCTGATTGTGGTCAGCGGCAAGGAAGGCCGTATTTTTGTAGGGGAGAAGATACCTGTACGGATGGAAAAACACGATACCAGCGGCAGGTATGACACCACAGATTATTTGGATGTGGGTGTGGATATGAAATTTTTGCCTTTGATTAGTGCTGACGGAAGTATGGTGACTTTGAAAACCAAATTGGAAGTTGGCACGCCGGTTTTGATTAGCGAGTTGAACAATTATAAAATTACCAGCAGGGGCAGTGAAACTACGGTGCGGATTGGTGCCGGTCAGACAATGGTGATTGGCGGTCTGATTAATGAAGACGAGCAGAGAACTTTGCAAAAAGTTCCGTTTTTTAGCAAGATACCTTTGTTGGGGGCATTGTTCAAACACCGTACAAGTGTTAAGGGAAAAGTGGAAGTGATTATGTTGCTGACGCCGTTTGTAAATGAGGCGGGGGATGCACCGACAATTTTTAATTTGGAAGAAGCGCAAAAGAGTGTTTTTGATGAAAAGATGAGGTGAAAAGTATATTGGAAAGAAACTTTACTTCAAAAATGATGTTAAATGTAGAGGGACAGTCCGTAGGATTTGTGGATGATTTGCTGACTGTGGCGGTGGAACGCCGTGCCAGTGATATACATATTGAACCGCAGGCAGATAAGACGCGGATTCGTTTGCGTATTGACGGGATGTTGCAACATTTGTGTGATTTGCATAAGAATGACCATGATGCGGTAGTGAGCAGAATTAAAGTAATTAACAACATGGATATCACGGAAAAGCGGGTGCCTCAGGACGGGCATTTTGAAAAGGTTATTAATGGCAAACTGGTGGATTTGCGTACCAGTTCCATGCCTATGGTTTATGGTGAAAAACTGGTTATCCGTGTGTTGGATAAAAGCAATGCTTTTTTGGCTTTGGACAAATTAAGTTTTTCACAGGAAAATTTGCAGGCATACAGAAATTTGTTTACCGGTTCACATGGTATTGTTTTGGTTACAGGCCCTACTGGCAGCGGGAAATCAACAACTTTACATGCCACTTTAAGCGAACTGAATAAGCCGGAAATAAACATTATTACTATTGAAGACCCTGTAGAATATCAGTTGGAGGGTGTAAATCAGGTAACACTTAATGAAAAGGCAGGTTTAGGTTTTGCCAACGGGTTGCGTTCTGTTTTACGTCAAGACCCGGATATTATTATGGTGGGTGAGATTAGGGATGAGAAAACTGCCAAGATTGCCATACAGGCGGCTTTGACGGGACATTTGGTATTAAGTACTTTGCACACCAATAATGCAGTTGGAGCAGTAACCCGTCTTTTGGATATGGGGATTGAGCCGTATTTGTTGGCATCATGTTTAAGAGGTGTTGTTGCTCAACGGCTGGTGCGGGCAGTTTGTTTGCATTGTGCAGAAAAATATGAAGCAAGGCCTGCAGAATTGGCATGTTTACATTTGCCGCTTACAGAAAAACATATGTTGCAGGAAACTGCAGGTTGTATAGATTGTTTTGGCACAGGATTTTGTGGCAGGGTTGCTTTGCAGGAAGTTTTAACTGTCAGTGAAAACATAAAGTCATTGATTATGCAAGGGGCAAGTGAAAGTGCGATGTTGGAAGCGGCCCGTAATGAAGGATTTACATCGTTGTTTGACGATGGGGTAAAAAAGGTACTGGGCGGACTTACTACATTAAATGAATTTATGCGGGTTACAGAATCAGATAGGGGTTAATAAATGATTAAAGAACTTTTACGTGGAGCAAGAAACAGGGGGGCGTCAGATTTGCATATCGCGGTGGGAGCACCGGTTATGATTAGGATTGACGGCTATTTGCAGGAATATGGCGACAAAGTAATGACGATGGAAGACACCGTCCAATGTGCAGAAGAATTGGGAGTGGCAAATCTGAAAAAGGAATGTGATTTTGCTTTTTCTGATGCGGGAATGCGGTATAGGGTTAATGCCTATTTGCGTGAAGATACAGTTGCTTTGGCAATACGGATTATTTCTGATGTTATTCCCAGTATAGAAAGTTTGCATTTGCCCAATGTAGTAGCCAAATTTGCAGAGTTTAAGCAGGGACTGGTGATTGTTACGGGACCTACAGGCAGTGGCAAATCTACCACATTGGCGGCATTGGTTGACAGGATTAATGCTTTACGGGCTGTGCATATTGTAACATTGGAAGACCCTGTGGAATATCGGCATCAGCATCGGCGCGCTTTGGTAAACCAACGGGAAGTAGGCAAAGATACGGAAAGTTTCCAAAGTGGGTTAAGAGCGGCTTTGCGGGAAGACCCGGATGTAATTTTGGTTGGGGAATTAAGAGATGCAGAAACAATGGAAATTGCATTGACCGCGGCTGAAACAGGACATTTGGTGTTCGGCACGATGCACACAGGGGATGCCACAGGTGCAGCGAACCGTATTTTAGATGCTTGCAAAGATAAAATTAATTTGGTACGCAATCAGTTGGCAAACTGTTTGCAAGGTGTTGTTGCCCAACAACTTTTGCCAAAGACAGGCGGTGGCAGGGTGGCAGCTTGTGAGATTTTAATTGCCAATGCTGCTTTGCGGAATTTAATCAGGGAAGGCAAAACTTATCAGATACCAAGTTTTATTCAGATGGGGTCCCAGTTTGGTATGCAAAATATGGAAGTGGCTGTTTTGAAATTACGCAGGGATGGTTTTATAAAATAGTTTTCAAATTATTTCGGGAGAAAGAGAGGGATAATTTGTGTTAGAATATCGTGGCGCCACATTTGATGATGTGGAGGAAATTCATAAGTTGTTAAATGATTATGCAAAAGAGGGGCTGATGCTTCCCCGTTCACGCAATTCCATTTATGAAAATTTGCGTGATTATATTGTGGCTTGTGATGAAGATACAAAATTAGTCGGTTGCGGCGCTCTGCATTTTGTATGGGACAGGTTGGCAGAAATCCGTTCATTGGCAGTGCAACCGGAATTGAAAAAAAGCGGTATTGGCAGCATGCTGGTATCTTTGTTGGAGGCAGAAGGTATCCGCAGGGGGGCAAAATTCTTTTTTACACTTACTTATCAGCCGGGATTTTTTGCCAAATGCGGTTATGCGCATGTTTCCAAAGAAGATTTGCCACAGAAGGTGTGGAAGGAATGTGTGTATTGTTCCTTATATCCTAACTGCAATGAGGTGGCGTTAATTAAGAAAACGCCTGACTTTGACGAAGAAGAATTTGAATTTGAATAAAAAAATTTCGGGCAATGCCCGAAATTTTTTTATTTCCTTTTTCTTAATTCTCTTTCTAATTCTTTGCGTTGCTTTTCCAACTCTTTTTGTTGCTGTTTTAGAAGTTCTTTTTGTTTTTTGATTTTTTCTTCTTTTGCTTTTTGAATTTGTTTGAGTTCTTCTTTTGTAAGTTCTCTTGGTGGAACTTTTTTGTAACCTTCAACCGCTTTGCCATCTTTTATTATTGTTACCCGTTGCTGATTGTTGGCAGGAGGTTCTTTTTTAATTGCCGGCGGATTGATATAAACTCTTGGTGCTATTTCTTCTGTTGTTTCAGGTTCAGTCATTTCAGCCGGTTTTTCTTTTACTATTTTCTTTTCAGGTACAGAGGAAGATTCTTGTTCTTCTTTTTCTTTTTCTTCAATCACATCTTTATTTGCTTTTTGTTTAATTGCAGAAAGTTTTGTTTCTTCTGCAGGAGTTATAACTTTATTTTCAAATTTTTGGAAGGGGTTTTGTTTTTTTGCCGCTTTTGCATAAACCTGTTCAGGATGTTCGCTATAAAGGGCTTCATGGGCAGTTGGGTCTGTAATGTCTGCCGGCAAAGGTTTTGCCGAATTGATTTCTACTCTTGGGATATATTCTTCCGGCTTTATTTCAAAAACCGGCAATTCTGCCAATAATTTTTCCGCTTCTTCATTCTTGCCTTCGGATTTTAATTTTTCCGCTTCAAGATTGGTTTTCTTTACAAGATTGTCATACTGACTTTTTGCTTTATCATATTCGGGGCGTTCTTTCTTTTCGGGATAAGGCAGGCGGACATTATTGTGCTGCATACAAATGAAACTGTCAATGCTGTCTATAAATTCCTGTGTCCTTAATGTTTTGGTCGGTTGGATACAGAAAAAGGCATATTCTTTGTTGTGCGCCCAAAATTTGGCGATTAAATAATTAAGTATTTCCCCTTCGTCTTCCACCCGGCTGAAAGTGTAGATACATTCGTGGTTGGGCGCCATATGCAAAATACTTTCTACGTATGGTTCCAATCCCATATCCTGTAATGTTTCACGGAATTTGCTTCTTTCGTCATCCAAAGACATTCCGCGTATCTCGGTCACTTCGGACGGGGAAATTTTAATGGTGAAATTGGAATCGTCATTTGGGTCATAAGCTTCCATTACCACAAACTTATTGTCAGTGGTAGGTTTTTCCTCTAACAGATATCTGTCAGGCAGGTTGATATAAAATTTGTTTTTGTTGTCAATGATTTGGCGTGCGGAACAAGTTCCTGCCAAAACCAAAGCTGTTATTGCAACTGCCAAAATTTTCTTTTTCATGATAATGTAATTGTAACACAGTTTTATCTTTATTTCCATATATATGTGTGTTATAATAATTTTACAATATTATTTTGTAATTGACTGTTAAATAA
>JAGHTS010000170.1 GCA_018065225.1 Candidatus Phascolarctobacterium caballi | reverse complement strand
AACTTTGGGCGGGGAAGTTGGCTTAATCATGGCTTTGGAGTTGGAAGATAAGGGTATTTTGTCAAAATATAATATTCAACCTTTAGGTACAAAGATAGATGGTATAAAAAAGCGTGAAGACAGGGAAATTTTTAAGGAAACAATGCAAAAGATTGGTCAGCCGGTACCTGAATCTGTGACAGTGGAAACAGTGTCAGAGGCGGTTAAGTTCGCTAAAAAAATCGGCTATCCGCTAATTGTACGTCCTGCTTTTACATTGGGCGGGACAGGTGGCGGGTTTGCTTATAATGAAACAGAATTAATTGATATTACGGAAAAGGGTTTGGAGTATAGTCCTATTCATCAGTGTTTGATAGAACGTAGTATTGCGGGGTGGAAGGAGATTGAATTTGAAGTTATCCGAGACGCCAAAGATCAGTGTCTGATTGTGTGTAGTATGGAAAATGTTGATCCAGTTGGTGTACATACGGGAGATAGTATTGTTGTGGCTCCGGCTCAAACCTTAGCAATTGACACTTTGACAAGATTGCGGAACGCATCTTTTGATATTGTGAGGGCATTAGGTGTTGAAGGTGGTTGCAATGTACAATTGGCACAATCACCTGATAGTGAACAATATTACGTTATTGAGGTTAATCCACGTGTCAGCCGTTCTTCTGCGTTGGCATCTAAAGCGACAGGTTATCCTATTGCTAAAGTTACAACTAAAATTGCTATTGGGTATACTTTAGATGAAATTCAACCTAATGCGGATAAAAATGATGTTTTCAGTTACGAACCCAAATGTGATTATTTTGTTTTAAAATTTCCCCGTTGGCCTTTTGATAAATTCGTTACAGCCGACAGGACATTAGGTACTCAGATGAAAGCTACTGGGGAAGTAATGAGCATTGACCACAGTATTGAGGCAGCATTTTTAAAAGCAGTGCGTTGTTTGGAAATTGGTTTAGTACATTTATCTATGTCAAAACTACAAAAATTAAGTACAGAGGAAATTAAAGAAAAAGTAAAAGTTTGTGATGATGAACGGTTGTTTGTTATTACAGAAGCGTTAAGGCGTGGCATATCCGTTGATTATATTTTTTCGGTTACTAAGATTACACCGTTTTTCTTGGAAAAATTACAAAATATTGTACAAATGGAACAGCGTTTGCAAGCAGAACCATTAACAAAAGAGTTATTGTGGCAGGCAAAAGAAATGGGTTTTGCTGATGTGGTTATTGGTGATTTTACTAAGAAAAATATGTTGCAAATACGAGAACTGCGTAAACAATATAGCATTATTCCGTGTTATCATTTGATAGATATTGGTAAAGCCGGGTTTAAAAATGTATTACCATATTATTATTCCACTTATGTAGGTAAAGATATGTTGCCTGTAAGTTCAAAGAAAAAAATAGTGGTTTTGGGGTCTGGACCTATCCGTATCGGACAAGGAGTAGAATTTGACTATTGCAGTGTACATAGTGTTTGGGCATTAAGGGAAGCAGGGTATGAAACTATCATTATTAATAATAATCCGGAAACGGTTTCCACTGATTTTGATATTAGCGACAAACTTTATTTTGAGCCATTAACTGTTGAAGATGTTTTAAATGTTATTGATAAAGAATTGCCTGAAGGAATTATTGTGCAGTTTGGCGGTCAGACTGCAATCAATTTGGCAGGACCTTTAAGTAAATTAGGCATCAATATTATAGGCAGCAGTATTGACAGTATTGATAAGGCGGAAGACCGTGAGCGATTTGATAAATTGTTGTCGGAATGTAATATTCCAAGACCGGCTGGATTCACATGTTTTGATGTATCTGGTGCAATAAGTGCGGCGGCAAAAGTAGGTTACCCAGTAATGGTGCGGCCAAGTTATGTTTTGGGTGGACGGGCAATGGAGATTGTCCATAATGAAGAAGATTTACGCAGATATATGGCTACGGCAGTACAGGTTAGTAATGAGCATCCTGTGTTGGTTGACCATTATATGATGGGAACAGAAGTGGAAGTTGATGCTATTTGTGACGGCAAGGAAGTTTTAATACCGGGTATTATGGAACATGTGGAGCGGGCGGGGGTGCATAGCGGTGACAGTATTGCAGTGTATCCTCCACGTACTTTGAGTGAGCCGGTGATTGAAACAATTATTGATTACACAAATAAACTTGCATTAGGGTTAGCGGTTAAGGGGATGATTAATGTACAGTATATAGTACGAGATGGTAAGGTTTATGTAATTGAGGTTAACCCCCGTTCAAGCCGTACTGTTCCTTTCTTAAGTAAAGTTACAGGTGTGCCATTAGTAAAAGTGGCAACAAAATGTGCATTAGGTTATGGTATAACGGAGCAAGGATATAAATCTGGATTAAGAATGTTCCCTGACTATGACTCGGTTAAAGTTCCTGTATTCAGTTTTAATAAGATGAATAATGTGGATATTACTTTAAGTCCGGAAATGAAGTCCACAGGTGAAGTAATGGCATCGGATATTTATTTTAGCAGGGCTTTATACAAAGCATTTGTGGCTGCAGGAATTAAAGTACCTGAAGAAGGCAGTGTACTATTTACTATTGCTGACTTGGATAAACCGGAAGCGGTGGAAGTGGCACGTCGGTTTGCTGATTTAGGATATAAAATTTATGCTACGAAAGGTACAGCGGCGTTTTTTGGAGAATATGGTATTAACACTTTTATAGCGAATAAATTAAAAGAGGGTAAACCAACTATTATTGATTTGATACGTAATGGGGAAATCAGTATTGTTGTTGATACTATCAGTCATGGTAGTGGTGGGCACGATGCGGCGGCAGACGGTTTCCAAATTCGTCGTACTACGGTTGAACACGCTATTCCTTGTCTGACAAGTATGGATACAGCACGGGAATTAAGTAAGGTGTTAAGTGATATGCGCAGACGGAAACGTATTGCAATTACTTCTTTGCAGGATTTGGAAGCGGAATGGGAGGAATAAGATGGCAAAGGTAAACATTGAGGCAAAAGTTTTTAAGCAGATACAACTTAATTCCACTATTAAAATGGTAGAATTGATTGCACCGGAGATTGCCAATCAGGCAGAACCGGGACAGTTTGTGAATGTGCGTGTGTCTAAACAGACGGCACCTTTGTTAAGAAGACCTTTAGGGATTGCGGATATCAATATTCCCCGTGGCAGTATTACTTTGATGTATCGGATTTTGGGTGAAGCAACCAATATCTTAGCTGATATGCAATCTGGTGATAAGGTTGGTATTTTAGGACCTTTGGGTAACGGGTTTGATATTAAGGCACAAAAACCATTGATTGTCGGGGGAGGTTTGGGGTTGGCACCCTTGTTGTCTTTAGCTAAATTTGGTTTTGGTAATGGTCGTACGGATGTTCTTATTGCCGGACGCAATGAAGAAGAG
>JAGHTS010000282.1 GCA_018065225.1 Candidatus Phascolarctobacterium caballi | reverse complement strand
ATATCATCACCGGCGTAAATGTGAATATCGGTGGACGGCGTTGCGGAGGCAATATCTTTACCATTATATATATCAGCGGTAGAAAGTAAGAATGCACTTTTTTGGGCTTCAATGGTCGCATAATTCATAATACCATTGGCGGCAATAGCCACATTTTGGTCTTCTGCCTTAATAGACCCGCTGTTAGTTATGATGCCATCACACCCAAGATAAGCATTGCCTCCTTGTGAAAGCAGAACACCGCTGTTTTCCATACTTTCGCCTGCCGTGCTGAAATAAACCCAGCCCTTATGGGCAACAACATTGCCGGTGTTTATGAATTTACCAGTACTCTCGTACCCTTTTATAGCGTCAGCATAACCTGTTAACAAAGTATCTATCAAAGCAAATGTTTCCGCACTGATAAAGGACTCGGAAGCCACAGTACCGCCAACAACGAAATCGCTAAAATCGCCCATAACCACACTGCCTTGGCTTGTCCCGGTCAAGGTGCCGGCTTCAATGTTACCATAATTTTCCAAACCTTCATCAGCGATGAACATAATGACATTTTGACCTGCTTCAACGGATGTATTCGCTTCACTGTTGAGAATCTTGTTGCCCGCAAAGAGAAGAACATTGCCATCCGTGCTGGAAATATTGCCGGAGTTTGTCAAATTCTCTCCTGCCTCAAACGCCACATGACCGGAAGCGATCTGGACATTTCCATTATTGGTAATATTTTCATTTGTGGCAAGAGCAATAGTACCGGCGTTGGTATTAACCAAATTTTTATTGACTATTTCTTGCTTTGCAAGAACAGTAATATTGCCTGTTGTTGTAACCAAATCTTTAGTAATTACACTGCCGGCGCCAGCGTTCATGGTAATATTGCCATTAGCATTGCTGATTAAGTTTTTGTTAGTTATTCCTTTGCCGGCGGTTACACTAATATCTCCTGTGCCTGCATTGCTGATTTCAATGTCATTGATTACATCGCCAGTGTTGGCTGTTATATCAATGTTTCCTGCATTTGTCTTGATGGTTTTGCTGGTAA
>JAGHTS010000108.1 GCA_018065225.1 Candidatus Phascolarctobacterium caballi | reverse complement strand
GTGCTTTATTGCTCCTCACACTTTTTCCAACTTTGCAAATTTGGTGGACAAGATCCTTTCATCCCCATTAAAATCTATGGTTAATTCCTGAAATTTGCCATCCGGGCTTATCTCTGTAACAACCCCTGTGCCAAATTTGATATGTTGCACTTTGTCGCCAACCGCAAATTGTGTACCATTGGCATCTGGCGGAACATAACCGGGCAGTATTTTTTTTGCCCAAGCAGGTGTATTGCTAAAAGCGGCTGCCTGTTTCTCTTTGGCAAAGGTACGTGGTGTTGCCAATTCTATTGGTTTGGTAGTTTGCTTTTTGCGGAATTCCTGTATCAGTTCGGGCGGTATTTCGGCTAAAAATTTGGATGGCAGATAACATTGCGTCCGTCCGTACAACATTCTTTCTTTGGCGTTGGTCACATATAAAATTTCTTTGGCACGGGTAATACCTACATAACACAGGCGGCGTTCTTCTTCCAATTCTCCGTTGTCCAACAGAGTGCTGCCAACCGGGAAAGTGCCGTCTTCCATACCCACCATAAAGACAACTTTAAATTCCAACCCTTTGGCACTGTGTAAGGTCATTAAGGTTACGGCATCTTCCTGCATTTTGGCTGTGTCAATATCGCTGACTAAGGCAATATGTTCCAAAAAATTGGTTAAGGTATCTTCTTCCCCTGTGGTGGCAAAATCTTCTGCCACGCTTAAAAATTCTTTTAAATTTTCCGCCCGTGCTTGGTCTTGGGTGTCGGGGGAGTTTTCCAGTTCTGCCAACATTCCTGTTTTGGTTAAAATGGCATCTAACAGTTCACGGCTGTTTTTGTTTGCCGCCTGATTGACCAGTTCAAAGATAAGTGCAGAAAAGTTTTCCAATTTTTGTTGGACGCCGGCACTTAGGTTGGGAACATCTTGGGCATTGCTGAGTACGTCAAATAAATGCAAATTGTTGTCGTTGGCATAGGTGTTCAGTTTGGTTAAGGTAGTTTCGCCAATGCCACGTTTTGGTACATTAATAATTCGCATCAGGTTAAGCGAATCATAAGGGTTGGCGATTACGTATAGATAAGCAAGTGCGTCTTTGATTTCTTTGCGTTCATAGAAACGGGTACCGCCCACGATGGTGTATTGCATACCACGTTTAATAAACATTTCTTCCAGCACACGGCTTTGGGCATTGGCACGGTATAAAATCGCTATATCACCAAATGCAAAACCTTGTTCTTTAAGTGAGCATATTTGTTCCGTAACAAAATATGCCTCGTCCAAAGCATTGTCCGCCTCGTAATGGAGAATTTTTTTGCCGGATTTTTTTTCTGTCCACAAATTTTTGGGTTTGCGTTCTGTGTTGTTGGCAATAACTGTATTGGCGGCATCCAAAATGTTTTGCGTACTGCGGTAATTTTGTTCCAGTTTGACAATTTTTGCTTCGGGATAATCTTTTTCAAAATCCAAAATATTGTGAATATCCGCACCCCGCCAGCCATAAATGGATTGGTCGGCATCGCCAACCACACAAATATTGTGGTGGTCGGCGGCTAATTGTTTGGTTAGCAGGTATTGCACTTTGTTGGTGTCCTGATATTCGTCCACCATAATGTATTGATAGCGTTGTTGGTATTTGGCCAAAATTTCGGGATGAGTATTAAACAGATTAACTGTCACCAACAGCAAATCGTCAAAGTCCAAAGCATTATTGCGGTGTAACCGTGCTTGGTATTCTTCATATATTTTGGCAATTTGTTGGTTGTAAAAATCACCGCCAAAAGTAACATCTGACAAAAAATCATTGATGTTTTCCATAGCGTTTTTGGCGGCACTTATTTTTCCCAAAACACTGCCCACCGGGAAACGCTTGTCGTCTATATTCAAGTCCTTAAGAATTTGTTTTACTAAGGTCTTTTGGTCGTTGCCGTCATAAATGGCAAAGTTGCGGTTGTACCCGTCAAGAACTTCAATTTCCTGACGCAGGATACGGGAGCAGAAACTGTGGAAGGTGTACAGGTTGACTTTTTTGGCAGAATATCCTGACATTTTGTCTACACGTTCCCGCATTTCTTTGGCGGCTTTGTTGGTAAAGGTGATTGCCAAAATCCGCCACGGCTCTACTCCCTGATTAAGCAGATGGGCAACACGGCAGGTCAGCACCCTTGTCTTGCCGCTGCCGGCACCGGCAATAATCAGCATTGGCCCTTCGGTGGCTTGCACAGCGTCAAGTTGTTCTTTGTTAAGATTTTCAAAAACAGAGGTATTATTCATAATGTTTTATTATACCACAATATCTATGATATAATATGCACATCATGGCAAAAGATAGTTTGGCAAAAATTTGGCGGGCAGTTGTTGAATTTGATATGTTGCAAGAAGGGGACAGGGTACTTGTCGGGTTAAGTGGTGGTAAGGACAGTATGTTTTTAACCTCCCAGTTGGCGGAGGTGCAAAAGCACGCCCCCTTTCGTTTTGAGTTGGCTTGTTTTACGGTGAACACTATGTTTACCTCGGATTTCCCCCGTGCAGAACTGCAAAATTTTTGTCAGCAATATAATTTGGCATGGTACAGTGAAGATGTGGATGTGCAACAACTGATTAGGGAGAAAGATTCCCCCTGTTATTCCTGTGCTTATTTTCGCAGGGCAGTTGTTAACCGCAAGGCGGTGGAATTGGGTTTTAACAAGGTGGCGTTGGCACACCATCACGATGATGCGGTGGAAACTTTTTTTATGAATCTGATGACCAGCGGACAGATAAAAACTTTTAAGCCGGTAACAAATTTAAGCCGTAGCGGGATTACGGTTATCCGTCCGTTGTTATATTGCCGTGAGGAAGAAGTCGTTGCTGAGATTAAGGCAATGGGGTTGCAGCCCTTAAAAAATCCTTGCCCTTATGACGGACATACCATGCGTCAGTCCGTTAAAGAGCATATTGCAGAGTTGAATAACAAATATCCTGAAATTTATGAACATTTGGCGGCTGCTATGCGAAAACAGGAGGGAATGGAATTGTGGCCTGCAAAATTGACCAAGGAACAGGCAATGGCAAAATTTAAAGAGTTTTGGAAAGATAAAGCATGAAAATATTTTGTATTGGTGATTTGCATTTAAGCGGGCAACCCGCCACCAAACCCATGGATGTGTTTGGGACGCAATGGACAAATCATACGGAAAAAATTAAACAGAACTGGTTGGCAACTGTGGGTGAAAAAGACATAGTGATTTTGTGTGGCGACACTTCTTGGGCATTGACTTTGGAAGAGGCGGCAACAGATTTGGCTTGGTTAAGCGATTTGCCGGGGCAGAAAATTTTGTTGCGGGGAAATCACGATTACTGGTGGAGTTCTTTGGCAAAAATGCGGGAGCGCTACCCACAATTTTTGTTTTTGCAAAATGACAGCATTTTGTTGGGGGAGTTGGCAGTTTGCGGCAGCAGGGGCTGGAAAGTTCCCAGCAACGCAGATTTTTCGGCAGAAGACAAAAAGATTTATGACAGGGAATTAATCCGTTTGGAAATGAGTTTGCAGTCCGCTGTGAAGCAGGGGGCAAAAGAGATTGTGGCGGTGTTGCATTTTCCGCCGTTTTTCCATAATGATGAAGTCAATGGGTTTGTGGAACTGTTTGCCAAATACCCCGTGAAACAAGTGGTGTTTGGGCATATACACGGGGAGAATAATATTAGTGTTTTTGAAGGGGTCAGGGAGGGGGTGTGGTATAAATTATGTGCTTGCGATACGAGGGGTTTATGCCTGTATTGATAAGGGAGACGTGAGCAGGTTAAACCACTTTTCTTTTGCAATCCCGCCTTTACAAATTCAAAATCAAATGGCTTTTCAAAGTGAAAAGTGCAAAAAGTTAATCTAAATCTCGCGCGAGATCTGACGAATCTCGCGCGAGATTTACTTTCAAATTTGGTTGTTTTCACTTTATTTTAAAAAGTA
>JAGHTS010000263.1 GCA_018065225.1 Candidatus Phascolarctobacterium caballi | reverse complement strand
CGTTATTGACTGTCTTAAACATATTGGCACAAACAGCAACCGTGTTCGTGTTGTTTTGCCAAATGAAAAATATACATTGCCACCGTCAAAAAACGGTTTGCATCCTTTGGCGGTTGAACCGGAAAAATTAACCGCTGCCATTTTGGCAAATCCTGCCGAAAACTTGACAGAAAAAATTTTGCAGACGCTTTGTGGCATCGGCAAGCGTACTGCCACATTTTTGGCAAACCAAGATGACTTAACCGCTGCCATAAAAAATCTGCAAACACGTTACAGCTCTCCTCCCACTGATGAACTAAACAATTATATTCAAGAACAAATGGCACAAAAACCGCCACAACTGGAACGTAAAACCATATTGCAACAAACGGTAAAAAATGAAATTGCCAAAACAAACAAACGGGTTCAAGCATTAAAAAAAGATTTGGCAAATGCTGGCAATGCAGATATAGAGCGCATTAAAGCCGATACTTTAATGGCTAATTTGACATCAATCAGCAAAGGGCAATTTTTGTTTAAAACCCCATCTATTTATGACAATACGATGTTAGAAATAAAACTCAACCCTGAACTTTCACCAAATGACAATGCCCAAACTTATTACAAACGCTATAATAAATTCAAACGGGCAAAAACAGAACTTGCAAAACAAATTACCCAAGCCGAACAGCAGTTGCTTTACCTTAAAAGCATCTCCGTATCGCTTGACACATCCCAAAACAAACAGGAAATTGAAGAAATCAATGAAGAATTAATAAACATTGGAATCATTAAAAAAGGGAAAAGGAAAAAAGCCGTTACAATATTAAGCCAACCATTGCATATTCATTTAAACAACGCCGAGATTTATATAGGCAAGAATAACAGGCAAAATGATTTTGTTACTTTTAAAATTGCCAAAACTCAAGATTTATGGTTTCACACCAAAGAAATTCCCGGCAGTCACGTTGTTTTGCAAGGTGAACACTCACCTGAAAATATTAAACTTGCACAAATGTTGGCAGCATGGTTCAGTCAAGGAAGACAGGGAAGCAATATTCCGGTAGATATGGTAGAAAAAAAATATGTCAAAAAACCTTCCGGCGCCCAACCCGGTTTCGTCATATTTACTAATAACCGCACATCTTTTATCAACATTGACGAGAATAAAATTAAAGAAATTTTAAAATAACTTTTTGCAAAAAAAGCCACCCTTTAAAGGGTGGCTTTTGTGTTTATTTTTTTTAACATCAATCAAAAATCAAAATTGGCGTTTACATACCACTTGTCATCCTTAACCTTACTGCTCTTTGCGTAGTGATAGCCAAGTTCCCATATCATGTTTTCGCATATTGCCTGTATTGCCGCTTTGATAAAGTATTGTCCTTTGTCCACGATATTATAACTTATGCTGTCTGTAACACCGCCATACAACAATTTCTGTGTGCCTTTTCTGTCGCCTACGTTAAAGGCATATCCTGCTTCAAGTGTTGTTCCCAACTTCATGCTGTCCGATACTTCATACTGGCTTCTTAAACTTAATCCTACGGGTATGCTGCACATATTTTGTTCGTTTCCCCCGTAGGTGATGTCCAGATTGCTGTCCGCCTTTTGGGTTTTCATAAAGGTGTATCTTACTCCTAAGAATGGTACTAACAATGTTTTGTCGTTTAATTCTAATGGTTCTTCTATTTTGATGCCTGCACTGTATGCTTCGGTTTTGGGTTTTAGGGTTACGTTTTCCGCCCCTATGGTTTCCATTTTGATGTCGTTGTTTGACTTTCCGTACCCTGCATCAAGTTGGACACTGAATTTGCCCATATCCTGTCTGTGATAAATGCTTGCCCCGTAATGATCCACGTCATTTTTGACACTGCTGACCTGTTGTGTGGAGTTTACATCTCCTTTGGCGTAGGTTATGGCTATCCCCCCAAAGTTGTTGTCGTTTTTCCATAAATCCGCCCCTACTACTGCACCGTTCTGTTTGATGGTGCTGTCCTGTTTCAAATGTCCCACCTGCATACCGTTGATTTTTTCTTTGCTGTGGATGTAGGTTGCCCATATCATTTTGTCGGGTTCTTCTATGGCTGTTGTGTATTGGTAACTGTGTTTGGGTATACTGTAACTTCTGTGGCTGGGTGTGTAGTAATTGTAGTCCCGTCTGTATTCCCTGTAATAGTTGTCTTCCCTGTCATAGCGGTTGTATTTGCTGTCTTCGGCTATGACACGTCCCACTGTCCTGCTGGGGAGTACGTCTCTTACTCTGCCTACGGGAATGGTGTTCATTTTGTATGTGTCACCGTCCATGGCGGTGTTTCTCAATTTGTATTTTGGTGTGCCACTGTATTCCAAACTGCGGTTCTGCACGCTCATGTGATTAAAGGTTTCGTCCATTGCAAGATTGCCTATGGAATATGCACCATGCTGCACATTGGCAAGTTGTGCCATATCGGTCATAGTGTTAATGGTGTTTTGCCTCATATCAGTATTTGGT
>JAGHTS010000047.1 GCA_018065225.1 Candidatus Phascolarctobacterium caballi | reverse complement strand
TAAAAGGTGCAGGGGTTACCCGCTTTGGACTTGCAACGGAATATGGTAAAAAATGAATCTAAATAATAAACAGCGTTATTTGGATGCTTTGATTGTTCCTTTTTTTACACATATAGTTGCTTTTGTTTTGCTGATATTTGTCTGTTTGTTTGTTGTGTCAGCAGATTATGATGTTATTGAAGTTACATTGTCAGAAGGCAGTAATGTTAATTTGGAACAGCAAACTGATACGAAAGATAGTGAACAAGAAATTGAGCAGCAGGAAGAAGAAACTATTCCGGAGGTGGAAAAAGAGTTTGATGAGATTACAGACACTCAGTTGCCGCCTGAGCCTGTAAAGCCAAAGCAGGATGAATATGTTAAAGAAGTCAGTCATAAAAAAGAGGCAAGTAAGCAGGGGGACGGTGGTACAGATGAATATACCTCTATGCCGAAAATTTTGCATATGGTAAAACCGGATTATCCGCCTGCGGCCCGCAATATGGATAAACAGGGCAAAGTATTTGTAAAATTATTAATTGCTAAAAATGGGACGGTAAAGCAGGCGGAAATAGTAAGGTCTGGAGGATTTACCGCTTTGGATGAAGCGGTATTGAAGGCGGTTTACAAATGGCAGTTTCTTCCTGCAGAAAATAAATATGGCTGGTCGTCTGCCTGCAGTGTGGTAGTTCCAATTAAATTTGAATTGAAAGACGCCAAATAAAAATCCCCATGATTGGGGATTTTTTATAATTTGAAATTGTCTTTATTAAGCGGTATTTGCGTTCCTGTTCCTCCAGCAGGAATTTGTGATGGGTCGTAGTATCCTTGAAAACTGGCTGTAATCGTACGGCGTTCCTGTTCCTGTTTGATTATGCTGTTAAGATATTCGTTTAGTTCTTCCAAAGCGTCAAACCCCTGTGTGCGGTAAAAAGCATCAATTAAAGCATTGCCTTTGTCTTTGGCACTTGCGTTAACCATATTTAATGAAGCAATAATAAGTTCAGTTAATTTGGGTATATTGGTGATTGGTACAGTCGTGTTATGTAATTCCAATTTAAAGTTTTCCAATCGTTTTATTACTAATTCATAGTCGTTATCATTCCATTTGCGTGGCAGTTCGCAAATGGCGTCAATGTGATTTTTAATATCTTGCATAGAATGGTGTGGATTGGGATTTCTCTGCCAATCTGCCAATATCTTGTCAGCAAGTTTCTGTAATTTTTGCTTTTTGTAAAATCTTTGGGACAGTTCCGCTTGTTTCATAACCATAATAGCACCTCAAATTTTAATATATTTTGATAACATTTTGCAATATTGCACAAATATTGTACTAAAATTGCAATTATTTGTCAATTTATTTTGAAAAATTTGCAAATTTATCTTGATTTTACCAAAAAGTTTTGCTAAACTTTGAATTGCAAGGAAAGAGATTGCTTTTGTTGCAAAAATATTTTATCAAAGAGGAGATTAAAAAAATGGCTGATGTAAAAAAACCAGAAGTAAAAAATGATGCAAAATTGAATGCAAAGACTTTGAAATTGAAAGAATTTTTCAAAGCAAACAAAATGGAAATGTTCCAAGACCAAAACATTAATGATGAGGCAGAAACCACAATTTTCCGTTCTCGTATGCAAGTAAAAGGGCAATTGTTGCCTTTTGCAATTTTGGTTGACCGTACTGTTTACACTTTGATTCAAGTGCAATTGGCTCCGGCTGTAGCAACTGGTGATGCTTTTGCCAAGATTGCCAAATACTTGAATGAATGTAACAACCGTTTCCGTCTGTTCAAGTTTACAATTTCTGAAGCAGGTGATTTGCTGATTAACGCAACCTTGACTTTCAAAGACGACAACTTTGAACCGGCATTGTTGAATGCTATTTTGGCAGAGATTGTTAAATTCTTGGATGCTGAATATCCTACATTAATGGAAAAAGTTTGGGCAGAAGTAAAATAATTATTGATTTCTTGTAGTAAAAGAA
>JAGHTS010000148.1 GCA_018065225.1 Candidatus Phascolarctobacterium caballi | reverse complement strand
AAGAACAATTGGTTAACCGTCTGCTTTGTTCCGAAGCTGCTATTGACAGTATGCGTTTGCGAACAGGAGGACTTAAAGCAGAAGAATTTGACAGATTTTGGGACCATGCAAATATTTTGAGTAATTCCAATATTTATATTGACGATACAGGAGGTCTTACCAGTTTGGAAATCCGCAGCCGTGCCCGTCGTCTAAAAGCCGAAAAAGGCCTTGATTTACTGATTATTGACTATTTGCAACTAATGCAGGGCAGCGGCAAACGTTACCGCAGTGAAGACAGCCGCCAAGCAGAAGTCAGTGAAATTTCCCGCTCCTTAAAAGCATTGGCAAGGGAATTAAATATTCCTATTATTGCTCTCAGCCAGTTAAGCCGTGCTGTTGAAAGCAGACAAGATAAACGGCCATTGCTAAGTGACTTGCGTGAATCAGGATCATTGGAACAAGATGCGGATATTGTTGCTTTTCTCTATCGTGAAGATTATTACAAACCAGATACAGATAATCCCAATATTACGGAATTGAGAATTGCCAAGCACCGTAATGGTGCCACAGGAACTGTAAACTTGTTCTTTGAAAAACAATTTACCCGGTTCCGTGATTTATCTAAAAGGCCTGAATAAAGAATAAAAAAGAGAGAATTTACAAATTCTCTCTTTTTTATTCTTTAAATATTTCCGGATAACAAACTTTGGCTATCTCTTCTATCGCCTTAATTGAATACTGCGAAGTGGAATATAAATATTGGTCGTGAATTTGATATACCCTACCATTGCGGATAGCATTCATATTTTTGTACGCAGGATTTTGTAAAATCTTTTGCCGATATTCATTCATATTTTTATTTTTTGAATAATCCCAACTTGGCAAAAGCAAAACATCAGGATTATATTCAACCAATTTTTCGTCTGAAATCTGCATTCTTGCAGGTACAGAAACATTTTCCAAAATATTGCGTACCCCTGCCAAATAACAAATATCACTAAACGTTCCTCTCTGACCCATTACCCCCATTGTGGAAAGTGCCAACACCGACCGTAAATTTTTTTCACCCACCTTACTGACAACACAATTACGAAAATACTCCGCCCGATGCTGCAAATCACGAGTTAACTGACCGCCTGTTTCCGCCTCGCCCACCACCGCCGCCACATCACGGATAAACTGCAGAATTTCCCGATAATTTTGCGGTGCATGCAAAACTACTACTTTCATATTGTATTGGCGCAATGAATTAATAAAATCACTGCCTACCCAATTACTTAAAATTACAACATCAGGACGATAAGACAATATTTGTTCAATATTAGACCCATGTGACCTTCCTTTGACATTTTTGGCTTTGTCCGCCGCACAACACAAAGTTTCGTCGTCTGCCAAATGAGTTAAAGCTGCAATTCGTTTATAATCAACAATATCTAACAAAATTTCGTCTATGGAATTATCCAAACTGACAATATGATTAGGTTTTTCCCTAAAATCAAACTGTTTTCCAGTTGCATCCTTAAATGAATACAAAATCTCTCCTGACTGCTTTTCAAAATTAAGCGGCCGCAACCCGCAACCGCCTAACAACACACATATTACAATTAAAAGCCAAATTTTTTTCATTTATAAATGCTCCATCTGCTGTGCCAATTTAGTCCGCAAATCACTTAAATTATGATAATTAAATTCATGATTGACATATTCGGGATTAATCATTTTTAAAATCTGTTTTACGGCATCAGTTGTAAACGGACGGCTTTCATCAATTTTGCAAATATGCTGGTATACCTGTTCTAAAGTGGGATTATTTACTAATTTATAATTTGTACTCAGCATATAATCACCACACAAAGCGCAGTTCAAATGTACACCCTTAATAAGCCCAGCCTGTTCCCCTAATTTATCAACTGTCTTACAAATATAATCGGCCGCTTCCTGTTCATTTGTCAGCCGCAAATTAGTGTTCATCAAATGTCCCGTATCCAACATAATCCCCACATTTTTATGATTGATATGTTCAAAAAAGAATTTTACAATTTTTGGGTCAGTCAGCCGTAAACCGGGCCACCACAAATTTTCAAACAACACTGTGACCGTTTCGGGAATTTCGTCCGCCACCATATTAAAAATCTCCGCACTGGTCAGGCACACTTCCCTGTCGCTGTAATTAAACTGCCATGTATAAATTTCTTCGTGATTGGCTTCACTGACATGCCACACCAAATACTTGGGGTTTTCCAATACTGCAGCCACAATATTTTTACGGATAACCCCCAGCCATTCCTCCCTACCCATAGCGTCATTATAATATTCACTCCGTTCATTGATATTACGGAAAGATGACCTTAGCCGTTTGGTCTTACGCAACCAAAAATCCATAAATGTGGGCCAATACAACAAATGGACACCAAAAGAAATGTCGGCATAACTTTTAACAGGGCTTTCTGTTGTATAAACAAACTGCTCAATTCCGTCCACACCAACACTTTTAACAAAATCTTGCAAGGACATCCCCATTTGCAAAAGTTCGTTTTCATATTCAGGAATACTGGCATAATTAAAAAGTTGTTTCATAGCACTCCGTAATTACCTATTTCACCGGCAATATTTTCCACAAGACCATTGTGCTGTCTTTACCGCAACTGTAAGAAATAACAAAATTCATTGTTTCACTTCTTTTAATATTATAACATAAAATATACCACAAAAAGTGACGATATTTTATGTATTACTATTTGCCTTTGCTTGCCAATAACTGTTTCAACCTTGCTACTTCTGCCTTTAATTCCACATTCTCTGTTTTTAATCCGTTGTTCTCTGTCCGCAAATCTTTGTTTGCCGCTTCCAACAGGTCTATCTTGCCCAGCAGT
>JAGHTS010000157.1 GCA_018065225.1 Candidatus Phascolarctobacterium caballi | reverse complement strand
ATACCGCAAAAGTTACTAACCAAGCCATTTTAGGTGATGTACAGGTGGCAGGCTGTATTAGTGTGGAAAAAGTCAGCAAGGCAAAAGCAAATTTGGGGGCGGCGGTTGCTGTCAACCAAGTGACTAACAATGTGGTGGCGCTGGTCAAGGGCGGCAATTATGATGTGGCATCCCTGACCGACCGCAGCATGAACAAACTGACCCAAGTTGCAACAGCGGTAGATTTGGGGCTTAGTTTTGATGTTAAGGCAGAAATTCAAGGTGCGGTGTCAGTCAATAATCTGACGAACAATGCTACGGCAACAGTGGACGGAGCCACAATCAAGGCGATAACCTTGGATGTTACTGCCGGTGATATCCAGCCGGATGTAGAGTTTTCCATCAATCCGTTGGCAGGCACTTTGGAAAGCAAAGGTTTTGATTTGCAGGGCAAGGAGGCGGACAAGGCCATTGATTCCGCAGGTAAAAATACAGATGTGGATGTTAAGGTCAACGATGACGGCGAAAGTGCAGTTGTCGGCTACAAATCTAAGGACTATAGGAGTACCAATACGGGCAACACTGTGGTCGGGGTTGCCATAACCGCTCCCTTATCTTTGAGTGGTGATGATGACAGTACAAAATATCTCAATGCCGGTGTGGGCGTGGTGGTCAACAGTGTCAGTGAAAATTTCAAAAGTGAGATTAAGGGCGGAAGCAATATAACAACTAAAACAGGGACTAAAAGCGGCGTTGCCGTCCAAAGCCGGGGCGATACCCGCATCGTGGGTGTGGGTGCAGGATTTGCAGTAACGTCTGCGTCAGAAGATGATGGAAGCAGTGATGCGTTGTTCAGCGGGATCGGTTCCGGCGTACAAAACAATATCAAAAATAACATTACTGCTTTGGCGGAAAATTCCACATTCACTAATGGCAGTTTAAAAGTGAATGCAACTGATTACAGCCATGTGGTAGGTGTGGCGGGCGCCATTGACATTGGCGGCGGTTCCCGACTGGCTGCCGGGATGAGTTATGCAGGGGCGGAGTTGAGCAACAATACCAAAGCCAATGCCTTAGGCATAATCTGGAATGGTAATGGCAGTGATTTGACGGTGGAAGGTTTGAACAACTTCCAATTGACTTCTGTGGCTGTGGATGCCGCTTATTGCAGCAGTTCCAAAGAAGGTTTTTCGGCAGATGTTCATGGAGCAATCGCTCTTAATAAAGGAACTAACAATACGGAAGCACTTATCGGCAATTACAAATACAAAGATGCAGCGGGCACCGACCAAGAGAAAAAATCCACCATTAGCAAGGTGAAGAACCTTACCGTAGCCACCAATGACAAAAGCGGTCTTACGGCTGTGGCACCGGGATTGGAAATACATGTGTTTGACAATGTCAGTGCAGGTTTCCACATGGCAATGTCCAAGGTTGGCACAAGTGGCACCAAGCAGGTCAACAAGGCGGCAGTGGAAGATACCACCATCACCTTTTGCGATAGCAAGGGAAATATGATTGTCCATGCCGCAGATGAATCTACATTAAAGAGCATTGCTGCCGGCGGCGGAATCAGCGGAAATTTTGCAGGGGAGGATGGATCCACCCCGTTCACCATTACCTTGTCGGGTAGTGTAGCGATCAGTGATATTTATAAAGATGTTGCGGCAATTGTGGAGGATTCCACCTATAAACCTGTTCTTAACACTCAGACAGTGCAGAACAATGTCAGCGTACTTGCCAACAACAAGAACCGCATTGTCAGCACTGGCGACAGCATCACTTTGGGTCTTTCTCAAACTCTTGCTGCTCTTGCCGGCGTAGCATTGGCACGTGGTGATATTGACACTACGGCAGCCATCCGCAATACGGCAGCAGACGGAAGTAAGTTGCTCATGACGAAACTTAATGCGGTAGAAGTTAAAGCATATTCTGACCTTTCTATGACTGCTGTGGCGGCGAACTGTATGTTGGGAATTAGCCAAAATTCAGGGAGCATACCGGCAAGTGCGAGCATACCGGTGAATGTTGCCAAGCACAATTTTGCCAATGATACGGTTGCCGAGATAAAGAACATGGACATTGAATCCAAAGGTATCCTTGTGGATGCTGTTTCCAAAGAGGACGTTACCAATGTGGCAGGCGGTTTGGATTTAAGTTTGTCCGTGGCAGATCAGGGAAAAGCAGTTGCCGGTGTTTTGGGTGTCAGCGTGGCACAAAATATTTTCAGCGGTGATACCCGTGCGGAAGTAAAGGGCAGTAACTTGTCTGTGGAAAATATTACGCTTAAGGTTCCTGACGAAAAAGGTGTCGAAAAAGATAAACAATATGGTTTGCATATCGCTGCGGATGCCGGACATACTTATCACAATGTGGCTGCCAGCGGCGGCTTGCTTTTGCAATTTGGCGGACAAAAACTTTTAACTGTTGACGGTACCGGTGTGGCGGCATGCAACGAGTTAAAGGGCAATACGGAAGCCCTGCTGATTACTACGGACGTCAATAAGAATAAAGATAAAAGCACCTCCAT
>JAGHTS010000130.1 GCA_018065225.1 Candidatus Phascolarctobacterium caballi | reverse complement strand
ATTCAATGGTAAGAAGAAAGATAAAATGATAAATTTTATAAAATTAAAATAACTTTAAAATCTTTTAATTTTGCTCCTATTGAAATATTGTTGGTGAAATGTTAAAATATTTTGGTCTGTTTTGCGAATAATGAAAGAAATGCGACTTGATAAAGTATTTGCTGTAATGAAAAAAAATAATATTGATTGCGTTGTCATTAAAGATAGGGATACTATTCGTTATTTGACAGGGTTTACCGGAGACGCAGGTCTGTTTTTTGCAGACAAGTTGCGTGGTATCTTGGTTACAGACGGTCGTTTTACAGAACAGGCAACTGCCCAAATCAAACCATTCCAAGTGTTAGAGTATAAAGGCAATATTTGGATTACGCTTGCAGATTTGTGCAAAGATGCCCAAAGGATTGGTTTTGACGGCGACAAGTTTACTTTTGACGAATACAATCAGTTTCAAAAGCAAGTTGTTAATAAAGAATTAGTCAGTTTAAGCTTTAACGAAATTCGTATTGTAAAAGAAAAGCAGGAATTAGAATATTTATCTGCTGCTGCAAAAATTGCTGATGAAGGATTTTTAAAATTATTGCCCATAATTCATCAAGGAATGACAGAGAAAGATTTGGCGGCACAACTTGAATACAATATGAAATGCTTGGGCAGTGAAAAAACATCTTTTGAAACTATTGTAGCCAGCGGACCACGTAGTGCTTTGCCACATGGTCAGCCAACTGACAGAATAATTCAGACAGGCGATTTTGTTACATTTGATTTTGGCGCAGTATATAATGGATATCATTCAGATATAACAAGAACGGTTGTAATAGGTAAAGCGACTGATTGGCATAAAGAAATTTATGAAACAGTACGCCAAGCCCAGCAATTGGGAGTGGAAAGCGTTCAAATTGGAATGACAGGTTGTGAATTAGATGCACTTGTCCGCCGGCAAATTGCAGATAAAGGTTTTGGAGAAAATTTTGTTCATGGGTTGGGACATGGTGTCGGATTAAAAATTCACGAATTGCCTAATATTAATAAAGCGGGAAAAGAACCGCTTGAAAAAGGAATGGTTTTCAGCATTGAACCGGGAATATATTTGCCCGGTCGCGGAGGGGTCCGCATAGAAGATACTGTTGTTTTAACGGAAAGAGGAGCAGTTACTCTTAATAGCGTTGACCGGCAGTTGATAGAAATAATGTAATATTTTTAGGAGGAGTATTATTTATGATTTCTTCAAATGAATTTCGTACCAACATGACAATCACCTATGAAGGTGATGCTTGGCAAATCATTGAATTTCAGCATGTAAAGCCGGGCAAGGGGGCAGCGTTTGTTCGCACAAAAATGCGTAATCTTTGCACAGGTGCTGTTATTGAAAAAAGTTTCAATCCTAACGAGCGTTTTGAAAACGCTATGATTGACCGCAGGGAAATGAATTACCTTTATGAATCTGACGGGCAATATATTTTTATGGATAATGAAACTTATGATCAAATGGAATTGAGCAAAGAGCAGTTGGGCAATGCTTTAAATTTTCTTTTGGAAAATGCAACTGTTAAAGTTATGATTTATGATACTCGTATTCTTGGTGTTGAATTACCAAATACAGTTGAATTAAAGGTTGTTGAAACTGACCCCGGTATTCGTGGTGATACAGCAACCGGTGGTTCCAAACCCGCTAAATTGGAAACAGGTTATGTAGTAAAAGTTCCTCTTTTCATTAACGAGGGGGATGTGTTACGTATTGATACCCGTACAGGCGATTATATTGAGCGTGCTTAACCATTAAATTACGACAAAACCGCCCTGAAAGAGGAAGAAAAAAATCAGGGCGGTTTTGTCTGCAAAAGGTTTGCATTTTGAAAAGGGACAAAAAAGTAAAAAAAACAGTTGACAAAGAGGAAAGATTTTAGTAATATATCAAAGTCACCCATTTAGGTGGCGCAGAACCTTGAAAACTGAACAATAACGAGAAAAAGCGAATGTGCGGGTTCTGCCGTTTTTGGACGGCAGACCAAACAAAGTCAAAATTCTTTTAATAAGAACGAGCTAGCAAGCTCTTGCAAATTTTTTTTGGAGAGTTTGATCCTGGCTCAGGACGAACGCTGGCGGCATGCCTAACACATGCAAGTCGAACGGGGCTTCTTCGGAAGCCAAGTGGCGAACGGGTGAGT
>JAGHTS010000094.1 GCA_018065225.1 Candidatus Phascolarctobacterium caballi | reverse complement strand
TTTAACACTTTGGTAGCCCCTGCTTTTGATTGTGATTTAAGTGAAGCGGATTGCAGTTTGTGCGGGCAATGTGCAACTGTTTGTCCCACCGGTGCGATTGTGGAGCGTGACGACACGGATAAGGTTTGGGCGGCAATTAATGACCCGGATAAAATTGTTTTGGTGCAAATGGCACCATCTGTGCGGGTAGCGTTAGGCGAGGAATTTGGTATGGCACCGGGAAGTATTGTTACGGGCAAAATGGTTTCGGCTTTGCGGAAGATGGGATTTGATTATGTTTTTGACATTAATTTTGCCGCTGACCTTACTATAATGGAAGAAGGGTATGAATTTATAGACAGATTAAAAAATAAGGGGGTATTGCCAATGATTACTTCTTGCAGCCCCGGATGGGTCAACACATTGGAATTGAAATATCCGGGACTGATACCCCATTTGTCTACAGCAAAATCACCGCAGGGGATGTTTGGTGCGATTGCCAAAACTTATTTTGCGGAAAGGGAAAAAATTGATCCGTCTAAAATTGTAACTGTTTCAGTTATGCCCTGTACTGCCAAAAAATATGAGGCCGCAAGACCGGAATTATCTGACAGCGGCTTTACAGATATTGACATAGTTATTACAACCCGTGAATTGGGCAGGATGATGCGTTCTTTGAATATTGACTTTACCAATTTGCCTGATGGGGAATTTGATTCCCCGTTGGGAACAGGAACTGGTGCGGCAGTTATTTTTGGAACTACGGGCGGAGTAATGGAAGCGGCATTAAGGACTGTGGCGGAAGTGTTAACCGGCAAGAGTTTTGATAAAGTTGACTATAAAGAAGTGCGTGGAATGGCAGAAACACGTGAAGCGGTAATTCCGGTAGGAGATTTGCAGGTGAAAGTGGCAGTTGTCAACACTCTGAAAGCCGCTCAGGAAATGTGTAAACGGGTGGCGGCAGGCACAGCAGATTATCATTTTATTGAAATTATGGCTTGTCCCGGAGGATGTATTGGTGGTGGCGGACAACCTGTCCCAGTTGATTTTATGAAACGGATGCAACGGCAAAAAGCTCTGTTTACAATTGATGAAGCAAGTGTAATCAGAAAATCACATGAAAATCCTGAGATAAAAACTTTGTATACAGAATTTTTAGGGCAGCCGTTGAGTGAAAAAGCACATAAATTGTTGCACACAAGCTATAAAAATCGTAAAAATCAGCAAAAAGTGTAAATAGAAGATTTAAGGCAATATTTCAATAAAAAAATATATAAACTCTCACTATGTAGTGGGA
>JAGHTS010000286.1 GCA_018065225.1 Candidatus Phascolarctobacterium caballi | reverse complement strand
AAATAGAAAAAATTACAACATACAACTCAAATAAACTTGTACCTTATCAAAATACACAAAAAAACAACCGATAAAATAAAATTTATCGGTTGTTTTTGCTGTAAATGGCGGAGTGGGTGGGATTCGAACCCACGCTCGATCACTCGACTAACGATTTAGCAAACCGTCCTCTTCAGCCAGCTTGAGTACCACTCCATCAAGTAACTTATGTATTATAACAAGATTTACAACATTAAGCAACACCTAATTTTTCTTTTGCCGCCTGTATCACCTGTTCCACTGTCAAATCATTCATACACCTCATATCATCGCACTGATGTTTCATACCGTTTTTACACCCATCACACTTTGGCAACGCCGTTACAACTGTAGCATTTGCACGATAAGGACCATAAAGTTCTGTATGGCTGGGTCCATACAATGCAACTATGGGAACTTTTTGGCTTATTGCCACATGCATAGGTCCACTGTCATTAGTGATAATTACAGAACAACGTCGCATGGCAACCGCCAACTCACCAATCGTCAATTTACCTGTTGCAACAATTGCCTGCTTTTGCATTTTTTGTACTGCTTCTTCAACTAAAAATTTATCCATATTTCCGCCAAAAAATACAATTTTATATCCTTTTTCGGCAAAAAAATCTGCTACTGCGGCAAAACGCTCTGATGCCCACCGTTTGGTAACAACCGCACTGCCAATATTAAAACCAATTAATTTATCATCGGCACTAATGTTGTTATCCTGCCAAAATTCTTTGACATTTTGTTCTATTTCTTTATTACTAAAAATTTCAAGTCCTTCATTATCAATGTTTTCCGCCCCCAACTGTGTCAATACATCCAAATACATATCCGCTGCATGTTTCTTTCTGTCCAAAGGTGTAAATACATCCCAAAACCAACGAAACAAAAAATGGGAAGTGCCAACACGCATTTTCGTTTTTGTAAAAGCGGCAATAAAACTGCATCTTTCATTTGGATGTAAATTAATCAAAACATCAAAACTCATTTTGCTTAATTTCTGTGCACAAGCCCATAAACTTAACAAATGATTATCCCTACCATAGCGGTCAATTGTCACAATTTCATCAATATAAGGATTGTGCAGAACAACATCCTTTAATTTTTCGTCACACAAAAAAACGATATATGCCGATGGTGCCACTTTTCGCAAAGCATGAATAAACGGGGTGACTAACACCAAATCACCCAAGTGCATTAAAAATGTAACCAATATTCTTTTGTTGTCAAGAACCACCTGTTCCATTCTTTTGTCATACCAACTTTTCACAATATGCGTTATACACTTCGTCCACTGTAATATCATACATACAATGCCAATCTGTACAATGTTTTTTCAAACACCCTGCACACTTCGCTTTGCTATAAATAACACTTTGATTGGGATTGCCATACGGGCCTGTACGGTCGGCTTTAGTCGGGCCATACATACATACCAACGGCTTTTTCAAAGCAGCCGCAAAATGTAGTGGGCCTGTATCTGCGCTAATATATACACAACAATTTTTAATCAATGCAATTAGTTCTTTTAAAGTGGTCTGTCCCGCCAAATTAATTACTTTTTTGTCTTGCACCATTTCTACTATTCTTGCACTCTTTGCCACATCTTCGTTGCCACCCGCCAAAACCACATATTTCCCGTCAGCAATAATCCGTTTTATCAAATCTGCATAATAATTTTCCGGCCAACATTTTGTTTCCCAACGTGTTCCGGGAACAATTACCACATACTTACTTTCGCACCCCTTGGACGCCAATTTTTGCAAAACAAAATTTTCTTCTTCCTGCAAATCAGGCAGAGGGAAATCTACGCTTTCAACCTTAGCCCCCAAATATCTGGCAACATCCAAATACCGTTCAATAACATGGTCATGGCGATGTTCCCCTTTAATCGGCTTACTTACAAACTGACTGCCTTCCCTCATTTCGCAATAGCCAATGCGATTATTACACCCGCTTATAGCCGCAAGTACTGCTGATTTAAAAAGACCTTGTAAATCAATTACAAGATCAAATTTATGGGAATGCAATTGTTTACGCATTTGCAAAAAATCTTTTATTTTGTCACAAAATGAATCCTTATTGAAACCAATTTTATCAAAAAAAATTACCTCGTCCACAATCTGCATCGGGATAAAACCACCAAACTGCGGATGAACCAACCAAGTTATTTTTGCATCAGGATATAACTTACGCAATTCAGATACAAATGGCAATGTATGTATCACATCACCCAACGAACTCATTTTAATTAACAGAATATTTTTATAATCCAATTTTTTTCACAAACTCCAACAAACTGCCACCTTGATATAAATAACCTTTAACCCCTGCCTGTTCAGCACTTCCCAAATCACGCTGTTTGTCACCGATTACCACGCAATTTTCTGCCAACAAATTATTTTCCTGCAAACATTGTAAAATCATTCCCGGTTTCGGCTTACGGCAAGAACAGTCAACTGCAAATTCTTTTATTTTACCATCTTTCAAATGCGGACAAAAATAAAATTTTTTTATCTCCGTTCCATATTTCTTCAACTCATCATTCATATACTTATGCAACCTTTGCATATCTTCAAGAGTGTAATACCCTCTGGCAATTCCGCTTTGATTGGTCACCACATAAAGTTCATACCCCTTTTGTTTAAGCCACAACAAAGCATTTACCGCTTCGGGCATCCAACAAAAATCTTCCTGACGGTACAAATAATCTACATCAACATTCAATGTACCGTCCCTGTCAAAAAGTATCGCCTTATTTTGCGTACTCATAATACCCGCCAGTTTTATCCAACAACTGGCAATATTCCTCTATAGCATCCTCTATAGGAGTAAACCCACCGTCATAACCTGCCGCCAAAAGTTTTTTAGTGTCCGCCTGTGTGTAACATTGATATTTGCCTTTTAACACTTCTGGGAATGGTACATATTCCAATTTATCCATTGATGCTTTAAAATGCTTCAACACACCTTTTGCCAACACATTAAACTGATGTGCTTCGCCAGTTCCACAATTATATATTCCGCTTTTATTTTTATGTTCCCAAAACCAAAAATTAACTTTTACCACATCCTTAACGTAAATAAAATCACGGGTATGCTCACCAGCACCATAGCCACCATATTCGCCAAACAATCTTACCTTGCCATCTGCCTTATATTGATTCCACATTTGGAAAACCAAAGAATTCATTTTTCCTTTATGATTTTCCTGAGGTCCATACACATTAAAATAACGCAACCCGACCACTTGACTGGTAATCTTACCTGCCACATTTAACTGACGCACATAATTGTCAAAAAACAATTTGGAGAAACCATAAACATTTAATGCCCCTTCACATTCACGCTCTTCTCTAAATCCATTTGTTCCCATTCCATAAGTCGCCGCACTGCTGGCATACAAAAATGGAATTTTTTTATTTTGGCAAAAATGCAACATCATCTTTGTATATTCAAAATTATTATCCATCATATATTTCCCATTATATTCCATCGTATCACTGCATGCGCCTTCATGAAATACAACATCTATATCATTCTTATCATATTTCCCAGTTAACAAATTATTCCGAAAAGCATATTTATCTATATAGTCCATAACTTGCAAATTTTGAATATTCTTAAACTTTTCCATTTTAGTCAAATTATCTACAACCAAAATATCACTACGCCCACGCTCATTTAAAGCACGGACAATATTACTGCCAATAAATCCTGCCCCACCTGTAACAATAATCATAATTTCCCCTCCTTAGCCA
This sequence comes from Candidatus Phascolarctobacterium caballi, assembly GCA_018065225.1. Taxonomy (GTDB): domain Bacteria; phylum Bacillota; class Negativicutes; order Acidaminococcales; family Acidaminococcaceae; genus Phascolarctobacterium_B; species Phascolarctobacterium_B caballi. The sequence continues at coordinate 7,470 of JAGHTS010000286.1, read as the reverse complement.
AATGTGCAATCTTTTGTACTACACCAGTTGTAGAATAGCCATCCTCATACTGCAAAATTTTTACCTTACCTGCATATTGACGTCCTGCAAGTTCATTTGCTTTATAATCGCCACCCTTAACCAAAATATCTGGTTTGATTAATTTTATTAATTTTGTAGGAGTATCTTCTTCAAATAAAACAACTGCATCCACACAACCCAATGCCGACAAAACCCTTGCCCTATCCAACTCATGTACCAAGGGTCTTGTTTCACCTTTTAATCTGCGTACGCTTTTATCACTGTTCAATCCAATAATCAAATGCTTACCCAATGATTTTGCCTTTTCCAAATAGGTCACATGCCCCACATGCAGCAAATCAAAGCAACCATTAGTAAACACTATTGTTTCACCACAAGCATGCCATGTAGCAGCCAAACTGCCTATTTCTTCCCAACTTAATGTACGATATCCTCTGCCGCTTCTACGTTCCTCTTCTAAAATATCTTTTAACAACTCATCCCTGTGTATTGGATATGTACCTGCCTTAGCCACCACAATACCTGCGGCTCTATTGGCAATAAACACTGCCTTTTCCACAGGCAGTCCACCAGCCACTATTGCCAAAAGTGTTGCTGCAACCGTATCCCCTGCACCACTGACATCAAACACTTCCATTGCCGTTGCCGGATTGTGAATCACCTTTTGCTTGCTAACTAAAGTTATACCTTTTTCAGAACGGGTAACAACAATATTTTTTATTCCGTAATGTTTAGCGGCAAAATGTGCCATTCTTACAATTTCTTTGTCTTCATTAGGACAATCTTCCCCTACTGCCTCATTTATTTCTTTCACATTTGGTGTAATAAAATCACAGCCACGATATTTGTGCCAATCACTTCCCTTTGGATCAATCAGCACAAAAACCTTTGCTTTATGCGCAACATCAATTACCCATTGAATAAACTTCGTTGCGCAAACCCCTTTGGCATAATCACTTATAACAACACCGTTTATACCTTTAGACAATAATTTTAAAAACCATTTTTGCAATGCTTTAATTTCAAATGGCAACAATTCACCCGTTTCTTCAAAATCCATACGCAACATCTGTTGCGCTCCACCTGTAATTCTCATTTTCGTTATTGTTTTACGGTTTTTAGATTTCACCAAACCACTATAGTCAATGCCCTGCTTTTTCATTAACTGTTCTATCAATTTGCGGTTATCATCAATTCCAGTTACACCGCCCATATAAACATCACATTGCAAACCAGCCAAATTAGCCGCCACATTAGCCGCCCCACCTAATACAGACCTGATATTTTTTATTCGTGTTACAGGTACAGGTGCTTCGGGACTGATACGTTTTACTTCACCATCAAAATAACGGTCAAGCATCACATCGCCAATCACCGCAATTTTTAATTTTTGAATCTTCTTGGTTAAGAAAGTTGTTACTTCAATATCTGCCATTATTATTCATCCACCATTTCACAAATAATATGTCCTAACAAAATGTGTACCTCTTGGGCACGGGCAGTAACCGCTGTTGGTACAGCAATATTAATATCACAAACCTGTGCCATTTTTCCGCCACCTGCCGCAGTAAACCCAACACAAAAAATGCCTTTTTGTTTTGCTTCAGCTATTGCTTGCAAAACATTAGCAGAATTACCGCTGGTGCTAATAGCAACTAAAATATCGCCTTTGTTGCCCAATGCCTCCACCTGACGTGCAAACACCCTGTCAAACCCATAATCATTACCAACTGCAGTTAAAATACTAGTATCCACTGTCAAAGCCAATGCGGGTAACCCGCAACGCTCTTTTTGGAAACGTCCTACAAACTCTGCAGCCAAATGCTGGCTGTCTGCAGCACTGCCACCATTCCCGCAAAACATAATTTTGTTGCCACGCTGTAATGCTACCTTTATGGCTTCAGCAACTTTAACTAACTTAACAGGAATGTCACTAACAGAAACTGCCTGAACCAATTCTTTATGCTCCTGCAAACGTTCACTTATAATGTCTTTCATCAGTAAACCTTCTCCGTTTCTTCAATTTTATAAGAAATTAAAATGATATTGTACTCGAATTGAATGATCTTGTTCCACAAATTCACGCTCATAACTTACCGACAAATCCCAACAACAGAAATGATGCAGCCATGTTAAATCATATTCATAGCGTCTTCCCTTACCAACATCCAAACGATATACTGCTGTCAATATATTTTTTCCGCCCGGAAAAACATATTGAACTCCCGGACGTAATTCTTTTTCCATATCAGGATTGTTTAAATCAAACAAACTGCTTGTACTTTTAGCATCATAATATCCTGTCCAAATTTTAAAATATTTGTCAAAACTTTGGGTTAATGTCGCTCCATAAAGATTCGTGCTGGCATGTTCATCTGTAAAACTTTCCCTTGTCCATTTTTTGCCGACATACAAATTCAAACTGTTTTTATTAGAATTAAAGAAATGTATTGGATCATGATACAAATAAGCCCCATACTCTGTATGCCAACTACGAGGACTGTACTCATCATCATCGTCCTTTCTTTGCCACAATCCATGCTCCACAAAAGCACTATATGTAAACGGCAACCCTTTTATCAAACGATGACGTTTCCAATTAAACTCCCAATTCATTTGTTTTTTATACCAGTCACCATCATCGTCGTCCCAACCATTACCAAGTATTATATTGAAATCTTTGGCGTCATGACGCACATAATACCAAGGTTTCCAATGTGCCATCCCATAATAAGTCAAATCTCCGCCCATAGAACCACCTTTCCACAAAGGTTGTTCCACTTCCAAAGAATATTTCATGCCATAATCATCATCCCAACCGATATGCGGCATAAATTTAGTTTGACGTTGTTTTTGAGTTAAGTCATTTATCCACCTGTCCCGATGTATAATTTTTTTGCCACGCATCTTCACCCAGCAATCTTTGGCAATCATTTTTTCATGCGGAATAACTTCAAAACTTTTCGCTTCTATGCTAAGACAAGCAGGATGCTTTACTGACGGGCAGCGACTGATTGTTGCTCCGTCTTCACATACTACCCTGCCGTTTTTTATCTTTGCCGACGGAGAACGATACCACTCCTGTTTGCCTATATTTTCTCCATTAATTTTTTCAATTTCACCCGTTTTATCTATAAAATTATAATGAGCCCATTCAGCATGTAATACTGTTTTTTCATCTATCATTTCACCGCCATTTTTCAAATAAATGTCGCCAGTGTTCATATTGCCTTCTGCATAATCGGCTTTAATAATTTGTCCATTCTGTTTTAAAACCACATTACCCTCAGCAAAAAAATCTCCTGTCTCTTGATTATATTCTGCCTTATCTGCATTCAATTTCAACGGATTGGCAGCATTGCCTTTACGCTGAGACCTAACCACATCCTCATTCACTAACTCTGTTTCAGTATTTGGTGCTGACAACACTTTCCCACCATAGTCATCAGAAACAACTGCCGCATAACTGACAGTTTGTAAAGATAATAAAATTGCCAATACCATACTCTCTTTTTTCATGAGAAAATACCCATCCTGATAAATCACTATATTTTTAATTATTATAACACAAATATATGACAAAAAAAACAGTGTACCCATAGTACACTGTTTTTACAAATTACAAATCAATTATCCCTGATAAATGGCTCCCTGTATCTCCCTGTCTTCAGCAGTTTGCACAACTGATAATGTTCCTGCAGGAATTACTACCTGTTTGCCTTTAATAAATGCCCCGCCTATAGCTCCAAAAGGTCCAAAAGCAATAATGCCTGCCACACTGGCACCTACACCCGCAGCAATTGTTTTTGCCTCCTGTTCTGCCAATTCACCAACATAAATAGGAATCTTACTACCATCTATTCCATAAACATAAGTGAACTCAATATCAATCCTTGCATCCCTGCCAAAAGCACCCGGCCGACGAACTTTTTTAATTTTACCAACACCTGTAGCCCCTTTTGGTAACACTAAAACATCATTTACATACAAATTATCCGCTGCTCTAAATTTAACTTCATCCCCAGCTTTGTTATTACGGCTGTTAAATTCTTCTATAAATTCAATTTTCAACAAGCTGTCTTTAGGCAGGGTTACAACCTGTACTGGAACAATTCCATCTGCATAGGCGGTTAGTTTCAACAAATTTTCCAAACGGATAGCCATCGCCCCCTGTACAGGTGAACCATTCAACATGGTTTCCGCTTCTTCAATCCTGCTACGCGCCGGCTCACCGCTCATACTTTCTTTTAAACGCCACTCCACTACATTCAACTTTGTAGCAAAACTTGCTTCCCCATTTTCAGGAATACCTACTAAATAATCATACATCCGCGTTATCCTGTCCAATACAGGGTCAGATGTGGCAATTCCATATACATCATTTTCAATAGCATCCATCCGTTGAATCAAACTGCCATTTTGCTGTACACCATAAAGCATTATCTCAACTTTGCCCATCTTGTCAGTAGTTGACAAAGCCGGACTATCTGCCGCGAAAGCAAAATTTGGCAGTAACATTGTAACACTAAAAATTACAGTCATTACCATACTCAAAAGTTTTTTCATATATTTCCCTCCATAACCATAAAATACAAAATATACTGACAGAATTATAACACAACCACACCCTTTTGTGTAGATAATATTTGAAATTATTTATTTTTTTTTGTATAATACTTTTTATGGATATTATACAAAATGCAGGAAAAAAACTTTATCACTTAAATCGCTGGAAAGAGCGGAAACGTTACCTTTTTTTCCGTTTTCGTATGTGGTGGCATAAAGAAGATGTTGCAAAATATTTGCAGTTTTTTGAGGATAATACATTACGACAACAAATCTTATGGAATACACCATCTTTTTTGGAACAAATCAGCCGCCGTTTCTTTTACAAGAATTCCACTTGGCAGGAGCGTATTAATCTTATCCAACATCATATTGAAATTTTAGAAAACAAACTGACAACAGATACTTTAAATAAAATTTATGTCAGTAACCAACCTATACTAATTTGGCAGGACGAATATGACAATAAACCTTTAACCCTTGACCTGCGGTTTCACAGCGGTCAACGGAAAGAGGGCTGTTTATGTTTATTATTGCAATATGATAAGGAATGGTTATATCAAATAATTTTTTGGTTAGATGGAGATATTAATAATCCAATAATTTATATTGGTGCCATTCAAGGCATGTTAAACGGCAGTGATTTAATTAAAAATCTGACAAAAGCATATTTTGGCTACCGCACTAAAAATTTAATTTTTTATTGTTTACGTGCCTTTGCACGTGAATTAAACTGCAAAGCTATTTATGGTGTCACTAATGATGGTTATTATGCCATGAATGGTCTGCGTTTTGACCGCAAACTGAAAACTGATTTTGGTGAATTTTGGCAGGAATGTGAGGGCATTCCTGCAGAAGATAAACGTTTTTACAAAATGCCAATTAATGAACACAGAAAAAGTATGGAAGAATTAAAACCATCCAAACGGGCACAACACCGCCGCCGTTTTGAAAAACTTGACCAAATTGATGCTGCTATCCATTTAACAATGCAAAATATTTTAAAATAATTTATTCAACAAAAATAGCCTGTTTTGACGCCAAAAAATACATTTTGACGTCAAAACAGGCTATTTTAATAAAAACTCCCTACATAACACTGTAAGGAGTTTTGATTTTTTATTTTCTGCGTTCTGATGTAAGCCGGTTAAACTCACGCCGCACTAAATTTATCCATGCCTCTTTAACTTTGTCATAACGGCTTTCCATCGTTCCGTCATAACAACTGGTATCTTCACATTTTTTCAACACATATTTACCGGTCAAACGATTATATATTACCAGTTTGCCACGGATATCCATCTGCATAGTAATTTCATTCACACCGCGATTAAAACGTTTTCTTCCATATTTGTTAAGTTCCATCGCCACAAGGATATCCACATTGGCTTTTTTGGCAATGGTCTGCAACTGTTCCTTTGTTGGCAATGTATTTGGTGTTGTATTGATTTTAATTGCATAATGCAAACGGTCATTATCAATCAGCATATAACCCGGTTTATTTTTAAGCACATCTAATGCCACATCAAAATAAAGCTGACCGGGAAGTTTTTCCTCTTCTTCCGCCGCAAACTCCGCCTTATTCAACAAAGGCATTATTGCTACTGTTGCCGCTTCCACCTTAAACAAACCGCAAATACATATAAACATCAAAATAGCAACAATAAATTTAATTTTTCTCATAATTATTCCCCTGACAAACACCTACTTATTTTTTCTTGACACGGGTTATACGGTCAAACTCCTGCCTGACCATCTTGCTCCACGCCTCTTGGACAATGTCCCAACGACTGGTAAATGTTTCGTCCAATTCTTCATCATCAACGCATTTTTTTATTGTATATTCATTTGTCAGACGATTATATGAAACCAAATTTGCACGCACATTTAAAATTGCCATACGGGTAGTGGTCTGCTCTTTAACAGTATAATCATAATTCAGCAATTCCATTGCAAAAACAATATCAACATTACCTTTTTTGCACACTTCCACTAATTGTTCCCTTGTAGGCATTTTATACGGCTCTACATTAGTTTTAATGGCATAGCGCACCCTTTCATTTTCAACCAACATAAATCCTTGCTTGTTTTTAAGAATATTCATTGCCTGATTCATATACACCATATTAGGCACTTTTTCCTCTTCTGCCGTAGCAAACTCAACTTTGTTAATCAAAGGAACAACTGCCACTGTTGCCGCTTCTGCACGGGTAACCGCCACCCCCAACAATAAAACAAAAACTGACAAGATATACTTTAATTTTTTCATTTTTACCTCCAATTATGCTTATTATTATACCAAAATTTTTAACAAAAGTATTGAGTTTTTTCTTTATACTACAAATAACATTCAATCCCGATAATGAGAACCACATTGAATAATCTCCACATTATTTTCAACAATTCGGAAAACTATTCTGTTTTTCTTATCAATACGCACACTCCAATACCCTGCCAAATCGCCGCTTAATTGTTCCGGTTTTCCCGTACATTGATATCCATTACGACAAATATCCTTAACCAAATTATTGATTTTTCGTAATATTTTATTGTCAGCACTCTGCCAATTAAGATATTCATTCCATGCTTTATCAAGCCAATAAATATTCATCATTTCACCTCAATTAGTTCATGCTCAACCAATTTTGTTTTGCCACTCTTAATATCTGCTATCCTTTGACGCAATTCCTCCATATTTTCCTGGCTGTAAAACGGATCAACCTCAATCTTGAAAGGAATGCTTTGAGTATTGTTTACCATTGCGGCAAACATCGTAAAAGCACTTGTCATGGTAGCCCCATCCTGCGGTAGGTATCTTCCATACCACGTTTTAAATCCGCATCCATACGAAAACTGACTGTTGCCTGTGCCATTATTTTATCC
>JAGHTS010000327.1 GCA_018065225.1 Candidatus Phascolarctobacterium caballi | reverse complement strand
CCTCACGCCAAGCGTGAGGTTTTTTATTGTACATATATAGGACTGACAGTAAAATCTATACCAGTGTTTTGACCTTGCAGTAAAGCAAGCAGGTCTGTTGCTATAACATCGGCAGGATAAAGATTCTTGGCTTTGGTAATAATTGGTAAAGTTGCAGTATTTTTCATGGCTTTTAACAGTTTTCTGCCGTTGTCATTGAATGCCAATACACGCAGATACTTTGGTTGTTTTTGTTGCCAAATTTTGCGGTTTTGACATAACACCAGTTGGGCAAAGAGCCGGCTGATGTGACTTAATGGATAGCGCTTGGTAGAGCAGAGTTGAAACGCATTTTCTAAAGAGGATGCGTTTTGTGTTTTTTTTAATACATTTTCCAATCCCTCATTGGCAGTTGTAACATTAAAAATTTCTGTTGGTGTTAATGTTATCAAACGATATTGGATTAATTTCCAAAACAAATTTTTATCATAACCAGTTTTATTCTTTAATGTTTCGTAAACAAATTTGGGTATAAATTTACGGGCATTATCCCAATCGGCACGGACTGCTGATGCGGAAGCAAATTTATTCAAAGTATTATTGTGATAATTGCCTTGACGTTGTATATAAAGCATTTTTAATCTGCCTGCCTGTTTGGTATATTCCAACGCCAAAATATCATTGGGGTCTTTGGGAAGGTTGGCAATATTTGCAGATAATGCCTGTGCATAAGATTTACCTGTCTGAATGGTTGCTTTAATTTCTGCCTGTTTATTTTTAATTTCATTGGCACAATTTTTGAAATTAAAGTCAGGATGTTCTGTACCACAGGCAATAGTATCTACGATACCTGTGGCTTTAAGCAAAGCAATACCGCCACGTGCAAAGTGTTCGGCACTGCGAAGCACCCAAGGGGTTGGCAATTCAAATACAAGGTCAACACCACATTGTACAGCAGTTTTGGCACGTAAAAATTTATTGGCAAAAGCAGGCTCTCCACGTTGGACAAAGGAGCCGCTCATAACCGCAATAATATTTTTGCTGCCCTGTTTGCGAAGGGTATCAATAAAATATTGATGACCATTGGTAAAGGGGTTAAACTCTGCAATAATTCCAGTTGTTTTCATAATATTTTAATTATAGCACATGTGTGATATAATTAGCGAAAAAAGGAGGCAGAAAATGAAAGTATTTGTGCTTAATTGTGGCAGCAGTTCTATTAAATATCAGCTTATTGATATGGACAATGAAAGTTTGTTGGCCAAAGGCAGTATAGAACGCGTTGGGGAGAAAAATGCGTATTTGAAGCATACAACTATCGGCAAGCAGCCCATTGAATTTACAGGGGCAATTTTCAACCACAAAGATGGTGTGCAAAAGGTTTTGGAGGTTATGGTTGACAAGGAACGTGGCGTTATCAAGTCAATGGCAGAAATTAATGCGGTAGGGCATAGGGTTGTTCACGGTGGCGAACGGTTTAGTGAAAGCGTTTTGATAACGGACGAAGTTTTGCAGGGAATTGAAGCGTGCAGTGAAATGGCACCATTGCATAATCCTGCCAATATTATCGGTATTCGTGCCTGTCAGGAACTGATGCCGACTACTCCACAGGTGGCAGTGTTTGATACAGCGTTTCATCAGACAATGGGTAAGGAAGCATTTTTATTTGCATTGCCCTATGAATATTATAAAAAATATGGTTTGCGCAGGTATGGGTTTCATGGAACATCACACCGTTATGTAGCATCACAGATTGCCAAAATGCTTGGCAAAAAGGCGGAAGATTTAAAAATAATTTCCTGTCATTTGGGGAATGGGGCATCCGTTTGCGCCATAAAAAATGGCAAATCTGTTGATACATCTATGGGGTATACACCATTGGACGGATTGGTTATGGGTACCCGTTGCGGTGAAGTTGACCCGGCAGTCATTCCGTTTTTAATGAATAAAGAACATTTGGATTGTCAGGGAATTGATGAATTAATGAACAGGAAAAGCGGTGTTTTGGGAATTAGCGGATTTTCCAGCGATTTTCGTGATTTGGCAGAAGAAGCGTTAAAGGGTAATGAAAAATGCCAGTTGGCGATTAATGTTTTTGTACACAGGGTTAAAAAATATATTGGTGCTTATGCTGCTGTGATGGGCGGGGTGGATGTAATTGTCTTTACGGCTGGTGTTGGAGAAAACAGGTGCGATATTCGAAAACTTGTTTGTCAGGGGTTGGAATATTTAGGCACAAAACTTGATTTGGAAAAGAATAAAGTACGGAGCGAAGATGTGGAGATTTCAGTAGCGGGATCAAAGGTAAAACTTTGGGTGATTGCTACCAATGAGGAATTGGTTATAGCAAGGGACACATTGCAAATT
>JAGHTS010000214.1 GCA_018065225.1 Candidatus Phascolarctobacterium caballi | reverse complement strand
CAGTTAAAATTGGTATTAATGGTTTTGGACGTATTGGTCGTGAGGTATTTCGTGCATCTTTTGAAAATCCTAAAATTAAAGTTGTGGCAATTAATGATTTGTCAGATGCGGCAACTTTAGCACATTTATTGAAATATGATTCAGTGCATGGCACTTTTCAACATGATGTAAGTGCCAAAGGCGATTATATTGTTGTTGACGGCAAAAAAGTAAAAGTGTTTGCCAATCCTGATCCGGCAAAAATACCTTGGGGTAAAGAAGGGGTTCAGATTGTGGTGGAATCTACCGGCCGTTATACAGAAGGCCCCAAGGCGGCAGCACATTTGCATGATGGGGTAAAGAAAGTTATCATTTCTGCACCTGCTAAAGAAGAAGATATTACTATTGTAATGGGTGTTAATGAGGACAAATATAATCCGAAGAAACATCATATTATTTCCAATGCTTCCTGCACCACCAATTGTTTGGCTCCCTTTGCCAAGGTGTTGCAAGATAATTTTGGCATTGAAAGCGGTTTGATGACGACTGTACATAGTTATACCAATGACCAAAGAATTTTGGATTTGCCCCATAAAGATTTACGTCGGGCAAGGGCTGCGGCTTGCAGTATTATTCCTACCACAACGGGTGCGGCAAAAGCGGTGGCATTAGTATTGCCGGAATTAAAAGGTAAATTAAACGGTTTTGCTATGCGTGTTCCTACCCCCAATGTTTCTATTACAGATTTGGTTGTTAATTTGAAGAAAGATACAACAGCAGAAAAAATTAATGCGGCAATGAAAAAAGCAGCTAACGGCAAAATGAAAGGTATTCTTGGTTATAATGAATTGCCTTTGGTTTCCCGCGATTATAACGGTTGTCCTTTAAGCAGTATTGTGGACGGACTTTCCACTATGATGATTGGCCCTCGTATGGCAAAAGTTGTTTCTTGGTATGATAATGAATGGGGTTATTCCAACCGTGTAGTTGATTTGTGCATCTACATTGCAAAAAAAGGTTTGTAAAATGGATAAATTAAGTGTTAAGGATTTAGATGTAAAAGGCAAAAAAGTTTTAGTGCGGGTGGACTTTAATGTGCCGTTTGATGACAAAGGCAAGATTAGTGATGCTACACGTATCAAAGCGGCATTGCCTACAATTAAATACTTGCTAAAAAATGGGGCGGCAGTAATTCTTTGTTCCCATTTGGGGAGACCTAAAGGACAGGTTAAAAAAAAATACTCTTTAAAACCGGTGGCAGTATGTCTTGAAAAATTGTTAAAGACAAAAGTTGCTTTTGCTTCAGATTGCGTAGGCAGTGTGGCGGAAAAGGCGGCAAAGACATTAAAACCCGGCAAAGTATTGTTATTGGAGAATTTGCGTTTTCATGCAGAAGAAGAAGCGAATGATATGGAGTTTGCTTCCAAACTGGCTTCGTTGGCAGAACTTTATGTTAATGACGGGTTTGGTGTTTCTCACCGTGCCCATGCTTCAGTTGAGGGTGTAACACATTTTCTGCCGGCGGCGGCAGGATTTTTGCTGGAAAAAGAAATAGAATTTGTTGGCAAGGCAGTTACTGACCCGTTACATCCTTTTGTGGCAATTATTGGCGGTGCCAAGGTTAGTGACAAGATTGGTGTTATTGATAATTTATTGGATAAGGTTGACACTTTGCTGATTGGCGGCGGTATGGCCAACACCTTTTTATTGGCACAGGGGTGCAAGTTAGGCAAATCTTTGGTGGAAAAAGACAAGGTGGGTTTGGCTAAAAAATTATTGGCAAAAGCAAAGAAAAATAAAGTCAAAATGTTGTTGCCTACTGATTTGGTGATGGCAGAAGAATTTGCCCCTAAAGCAAAACATGTTAATGAAAATGTAAAAAATTTGAATGCAGAATGGATGGCATTGGATATTGGCGCTGTGACCCAAAAAGTATTTGCGGATGCTTTAAAGGGTGCAAAAATGGTTGTGTGGAACGGACCTATGGGCGTGTTTGAAATGCCTGCATTTTGTAAAGGCACGGAAGCGGTTGCAAAAGCAGTGGCAGCATCCAAAGCAGTAAGTATTGTGGGTGGCGGTGACAGTGTTGCCGCTATTGAAAAACTAAAATTGGCAAAAAAAATTACGCATATTTCCACCGGTGGTGGTGCGTCTTTGGAGTATTTGGAAGGCAAGACCTTGCCCGGTGTGGCGGCATTAGATTTTTGCAGGACACCATTGGTGGCGGGAAATTGGAAAATGCACAAAAATGTTGGCGAGGCAGTGGAGTTGGCTTGTGGTGTAGTTGAGGCAACCAATGGATGTAGGGCGGAAGTATTGGTTTGTCCGCCTTTCACTTGTTTGGACGCGGTGGCGGAAGTAATTGATGGCAGACATGTTCACTACGGGGCACAGGATTTGTGTTGGGAAGACAGCGGTGCTTATACTGGTGCAGTTTCCGGTCAGATGTTGGCAGATATTTGTTGTGATTATGTTATTGTTGGACATAGTGAAAGACGCACAATTTTTGGTGAGAGTGATGCAGTTGTTGCCAAAAAATTGGAGGCGGCGTACCGTAATGGGTTAAAGCCAATTTTGTGTGTTGGTGAAAATTTGCAGGAACGCAAGGCAAAGAAAACTGCTGGTAAAATTACGGGACAGTTGAAATCGGCTTTGCAAAAACTGACGGTACAACAAGCAAAAGATTTGACTGTTGCTTATGAACCGTTGTGGGCGATTGGCACGGGGAAAGCGGCTACGGTTGCGGATGCTGTGGCAGTAGTTACACTTATCCGCGAGCAACTTGCCAAATTAAAAGGTGATGAAGTGGCACGCAAAGTCCGCATTCTTTATGGCGGCAGTGTAAATGCGGCTAATGCTAAAAGTTTTGCTGATGCAGGTATAGACGGCGTGCTTGTTGGTGGCGCCAGTTTAAAAGTTGAAGATTTTTCGATGATTGTGAGAGCTTTTTAAAACGGGGGATAAATAATGAAACCATTAGTATTGATGATTTTGGACGGATGGGGCATTGCTCCTCCAAGTTCCAGTAATGCAGTGACTACTGCTGCAACTCCAAATTTGGACAGATATTTTAAGGAATACTCCCATTGTGTTTTGTCCGCAAGCGGTGAAGCAGTAGGATTGCCGGCAGGGCAGATGGGCAATTCTGAAGTTGGGCATTTGAATATTGGTGCCGGCAGGATTGTGTATCAGGATTTGGCACGCATTACTAAATCTATTGAAAACAGGAGCTTTTTTGAAAATAACGTTTTAAAAGAATGTATGCAAAAAGCCAAAGGTCATGCTTTGCATTTGCTGGGATTGGTCAGTGACGGTGGTGTACATTCACATATAGAACATCTTAAAGCACTTGTGAAGATGGCACAAAGGGAAGGTTTGGAAGAAGTTTATGTCCATGCCTTTTTGGATGGCAGGGATGTTCCACCTAAGTCGGCTATGCAATATATTAAGGGACTTGAGAATGGGTTTATTGCCAATGGTTTTGGTAAGATTGCTACGGTGTGCGGACGTTATTATGGTATGGACAGGGATAAAAACTGGAATCGTACTGAAAAGGCATATAATGCTATGGTAAAAGGTGATGCCCCGGAATTTATTAGTGCGGCGGTTGGAATTAAAAGTGCTTACGGTCAAAATGTAACTGATGAATTTGTAGAGCCATTTAAGATTATGGGGGTTGATGGGAAAATCCAACCTGATGATGGTGTGATTTTCTTTAATTTCCGTCCGGACAGGGCAAGACAGATTACACAAAAACTTTTGGAAACACAAAAAAATTTTGTATGCATGACAGAATATCAGGCAGATTTTAAGGTGCCTGTTGCTTTCCCAAAAGAGAAACTAAAAGATACTTTGGGTGAGGTTTTGGCGGCAGAAGGTTTAAATCAGTTGCGTATTGCAGAAACTGAAAAATATGCCCATGTAACGTTTTTCTTTAATGGAGGAAGAGAAGAACCGAATCAAAATGAAGAGAGGATTTTAATCCCTTCACCAAAAGTGGCAACTTATGATTTGCAACCGGAGATGAGTGCTGTTCAAGTGACAGACACTTTGTTGGAAGAATTGGCTAAAGATAAATATGAAGTTATTATTGTTAATTTTGCCAATCCCGATATGGTTGGACATACTGGAAATATGGATGCTGCAGTTAAGGCGGTGGAAACTGTTGATACTTGTGTCGGCAGAATTGTGGATGCGGTAATGGCAAAAAAAGGATGTGTATGTATTACTGCTGACCACGGCAATGCAGAACAGATGGTTGGCAAACAGGGTGTGACTTATACAGCACATACTTCCAATCCTGTTCCTTTTATATTGGTACACAGAATTAAGTATAAATTGCATGACGGAATATTAGCGGATATTGCTCCCACAATGTTGGTGTTATTAGGTATTGTTAAACCTATTTCTATGACAGGAATAGGATTGATAGATGTGTAAATAAGGTCTACAAAATCTGTAAGGAGGAGAAGAGTATGCCAGTAATCAGCGGTGTTTGTGCAAGAGAAATTTTGGACAGTAGGGGAAATCCTACAGTTGAAGTTGAGGTTGTCCTGACAGGTGGAATTAGGGGAAGGGCGGCTGTCCCCAGCGGTGCTTCCACGGGAGTACATGAGGCGGTAGAACTGCGTGATGGTGATGCAGGACGTTATTTGGGCAAAGGGGTACTGAAAGCAGTTGCCAATGTCAATAAAGTCATTTCCCAGTCGTTGTTGGGGATGGATGCATTTGACCAAAGCAAAATAGACACTATGCTTTGTGAATTGGACGGCACAGCCAATAAGGGTAAACTTGGTGCCAATGCAATCTTGGGAGTTTCTATGGCGGTTGCCAAAGCCGCTGCCAATTATTGCGGTTTGCCTTTGTATAGATATTTGGGCGGTGTGGCGGCAAAAGAATTGCCTGTACCCATGATGAATATTCTTAATGGCGGCAAGCATGCTGACAATAATGTAGACATTCAGGAATTTATGGTAATGCCGGTTGGTGCTAAAAGTTTTTCGGAATGTTTGCGGATGAATACAGAAGTATATCATTCATTAAAAGAAATCTTGAAGAAAAAGAAACTGGGTACTGCTTTGGGGGATGAAGGCGGGTTTGCCCCTGATTTGAAAACTAACGAGGCGGCTTTAAAAGTGATTGTGGAAGCCATTGAAGCGGCTGGATATAAAGCGGGCACGGATGTGGTTTTGGCATTGGATGTGGCAGCCAGTGAAATGTATAAAGACGGCAAGTATGTGCTTGAAGGCGAGGGTGTTAAACGTACTGCCGAACAGATGGTTACTTATTATGAAAATCTTGTCAGCAAATACCCCATTGTTTCCATTGAGGATGGTGTGGCAGAAGATGATTGGGAAGGTTGGAAATTGCTTACCAAACGTTTGGGAAAGAAAATCCAGTTGGTAGGGGATGATTTGTTTGTTACCAATGTGGAACGTTTGGAAGAAGGAATTAAAAAAGGCGTTGCCAATTCCATTTTGATAAAAGTCAATCAAATTGGCACATTGACCGAAACACTTAATACTATTGCTATGGCAAAGAAAGCAGGATATACTTGCGTAATCTCCCATCGCAGTGGGGAAACAGAGGATACAACATTGGCAGATATTGCAGTGGCGGTTAACGCAGGTCAAATTAAGACCGGAGCGCCTGCCCGTACAGACAGGGTTGCAAAATACAACCAACTTTTGCGGATTGAGGAAAGTTTGGGCGACTCTGCAACTTATGGTGGTAAGCAAGTTTTGAAAATGTAAAAGTAACAAAAAAATCTCCGTGCATCGCACGGAGATTTTTTATTTTAACTCAACAGTTTCACCCGGATTGACAACCAATACTTTGCTTTTAGTTTTTTGTTCCACGTCTTGTTTAAAGGCGTTTGCATCTTGTTTGATGGGTGGCCAAGTGTTGTAGTGAACAGGGATAACATATTTGGCTTGCAAAAATTCGGCGGCAATGGTGGCATCTTTCGGGTCCATTGTGAAATTACCGCCAATGGGAAGTACGGCATAATCAAAAGCATCCTGCCTTTGTAACAGTTGCATATCGCTGAACAGGGCAGTGTCCCCGGCATAATATAATTTGGTGCCGTAAAAATCAACCACAAAACCGCAAGCGTGACCTCCCGCAATGCCACTGCCGTGAAATGCCATAGCAATACGTACTTTGCCAAACGGGAACTGAAATGTCCCGCCCAAATGCATGGCGTGGGCATTGCAACCGTTTTCACCTGCCAAGTTGGCAATTTCGGCAGTGGTGATAATGGTGGCATTATTTTTTTTGGCAATGGCAAAAGCATCGGCGATATGGTCAAAATGGGCATGGCTGACAAATACATAATCAGCTTTGATATCATTGGCTTTCAGCCCTTCGGGATTTCCTTCCAAGAATGGGTCAAAAATGGCAGTTTTACCGTTGCTTTCAATGGTAAAACAAGCATGGTTGATAAAATGAAATTTTGCAGACATAGTAACCCCCTTAATTCTTGTCTTATATTTTGTTATATTTGCGGTAGAGATGTAAAATATTATTTAAAAAAAGGTCCGACATATTTATGTCAGCCCGTCTATCAATGTTTGAGTTATAATTCATTTAAAATTTTTTCACAATACTTTTGTAATAACGGAAGGTCATTATTAATAATTTCCCAAACAAAATCAACATCTATTTCATCATAATGATGCGTTATTTTATGCCGTGCCTTTATAATGTCATCCCATGGTTGCTCATTGTAATTTTTCTTAAAATCATCATCCAAATTGTTAGCATTTTCACCAATTTGCAAAATGCTCATAGTAACACATTCTTGATAAGCCATATCCTGCAACAGCATTTTTTTACTGCCATTAAAGCGTTTGGTAAAATCATGAATTCTTTGGCAATGTTTGACAATTAATTCAATAAAATATTTATTATCACGGTCAATTTTCATATAAAAGAACCCCGTCACGCTTAATAGATTTTTTTAAACGTTCACTGTGTACACCGCTTGTAATAACATCAACATTACATCCCAATACATCTTCCAATGCCCGTTCAAAACTTATTAACTGCAACCCGACAATTTTGCCTTTATGGATATAAAAATCGTAATCGCTGTCTGCTTTGGCATCTCCACGTGCACGTGAACCAAAAAGATAAACGGCTTTTAAGCCATATTTATCTGCTATTGGAGTGATTTTTTGTTTTAACGTTTCAATATTTGTATTCATAGTTTTCCTTTTAAAAAATTATAACATAAACTATATGGCAAAACAATACCGCCCATTTCAGGCGGCATTGTGGATTAGTTATGTTCATTCTCTTCAGATTTTTTTATTTAAATAAATCGCTATGAGTACCAGTACGAAAGAGATATAATTCTAAATCTTTTTGATTTTATTATATTTAGCATCTTCTTCTGCTACCTCACGTAAAATTTCTTTGAACGAGCCATAACGTTTGTACTCATTTTTCTCATGTTTTTTCATATCTTCATATTCATTTAAAGCGTCAACTGTTGTTTGGGTGGGGATATCCATTGTGATTTGAAAAGGGATTTTGCGTTCCCGCAATGCTTGTTTGAAAAATACCGTTACCGCCGTGGATAGGTCAAACCCCAATTCGGCAAATAATTTTTGTGCCTGTATTTTTAATGTAGGGTCTAAACTTAAATTTGTACTGACTTTTGCCATTTTTATCACCTCAGGTGCATTATAACAAAATATGCGTATAATGTAAACATATTATACGCATATTTTTGTGGATTGGTTATTTGTTACATTTTTAATTATATTTTTGTTGTAGACATATATTAGCAACTTGTTTTCAAATTTTGCTTGTCAACTTTATTCATAAACTATATTTTTAAAAATACTTTCAGCACTTTGATGTGGATATGAGAAAGGAAACAATACAACTATATCAGGTTTGTATTTTTCTATTAAATATTTCATATTGGTATTTTTCTTTCTACCGGCTATCTCTCTGTAATGTGTATCAACAATAGTTTCAAAATATTGTGACAAATAAGGCATCATATATGAGCCATAAGAATCATGTAACATCAATAATGTTAATCCGTTATGCAAATCATTATTATGAATAATCCCTTCTCCATTTACTATTCTATCCCATAATTGTT
>JAGHTS010000026.1 GCA_018065225.1 Candidatus Phascolarctobacterium caballi | reverse complement strand
CGATATTGCTGTCCAAACTGCCATTGCGTTCGCAGTGTGCCAAAGTATCCCATAGGGCAATTTGGTTTTGTAACAAAAGTTGTTTTTTCTTGGCATAAGTTAAGAGTTCGTTTTTGCCAGTTAATAAAGTTTGCATTAAAGACCAAAATCTGTTTTTAGGATGGGCATAATATTCTTGATCAGTTAGTGATTTAATACCCGGCATAGACCCTAAAATTAAAATTGTACAATGTTTATTTATAATTGGCAGAAAAGATTTACATAACATAAATATTATTTTATCACAAAATAAAAGCCGTGAATATTGCTCACAGCTTTTATTTATATTTAGGAGAGAAAAGAAAGAAAAATTATGTATAACTGCTTATTCGGCATCTGCAATAGCAGCACCAATAATGGTTCCTAAAATTAAGCCACCGATTAAAACTCCAACATCATCATGATGTCTGTCGTGATGTACATAACGTGGAGGAGCGTGATGAATATAACGCACATCATGTCTGATAGGTTTTGGTTGGTGATGGATAACAGGATGGTTTTTATATCCTTTGCTCAAATGTTGAACTTGTTTTGGAGGAGGATTGCCATGTTTGGGTGATGCATTTGCAACTCCCGTTAACGGGGTCAAGAAAGTTAAACACATCAAAGTCATTGCTATAATTTTTTTGTTGTAAATTTTCAAAATGTTTTTCATAATCATTACCGCCTTTCTTTGTTGTTGATGTTATTGTACAAAGAAACTATGACAAAAATATGGCAAAACAAATTTTTATAAAAATTTAAAACGCCGTGAGTTTTACTCACGGCGTTAATCTCCAGATTGGTGGAGATGAGGGGAGTCGAACCCCTGTCCGAAAATATTGGTAAACAACTTTCTCCGAGCACAGACATCATTTTTTGTTTCGCGCCTCTTTTACCTGATGTCGGGTCAAAGATTTGCTATCCCGTTAATCTTACGTAAAACTACGGGAGTTGTTTCACGCCAGTCCGACTATTGACCGTTCATCCTTGCCGTCAGACAGAACTCAGTGAACGGGGTTGCCCTTAGGCAGCCATTGCAAAATTATCTTCTGCGTTTATGTTTAAAAGTTTCCACCGTTTTAAGTGAGAGGCGGGATCACTGCTCGCTTATTGAGTAACAAGTACCCCCGTCGAAACCGGTACATCCCCGGTTACTTCATTGCTGAAGTGAATTATTATTATACACAAATTTTAATTATTTGCAAGGGCTTTCTTGTTTTTGCTCTCTTTCATCCTGTTACAAGCCAGTTCATAACCGCCGCTGCCGTAATTCAGACAACGGTTCACTCTGCTGATGGTGGCGGCACTTGCCCCAACCAGTTCGGTTATTTCCTGATAACTTTTTCCCTCTTTTAAAAGTTTTGCGGTCTGCAAACGTTGTGCCATATCTTGCAGTTCTTTAATGGTACAGACATCTGACAAAAAATTGTAACACTCGTCTGTGGTCTGCAAATTAACTATAACATTTAAAAGGGATTCCACCATTTCTGTCCTAATTTTATCCATATAATTTGCCTCTGCTTTTATTTTTCTATTGCCCGTAAGAAGTTTTTCAGCCGTTCGTTTTGAATATTGCCAAAAACTTCTTCAGGTGTGCCTTCCGCTTGAATAATTCCGTCTGCCATAAAAATAATTCTGTTTGCCACTTCTTTGGCAAAAGTCATTTCGTGGGTGACCACCACCATCGTCATTTTTTCTTTAGCCAAATTCCGCATGGTCTGCAAAACTTCGCTTGTCAGTTCCGGGTCAAGTGCGCTGGTCGGTTCGTCAAACAGCATAATATCAGGTTTCATACACAAAGCACGGGCAATCGCCACACGTTGTTGCTGACCGCCGGAAAGTTTTAAGGGATACACATCCTGTTTTTCAATCAGCCCCACTTTGCGTAACAGTTCTTTTGCTTCTTGGGTAACTTCGTCAATATTACGTTTTTGCACTTGGACCGGTGCCTCCGTCAGGTTTTGCAATACGGTCATGTGGGGGAACAAATTAAACTGTTGGAACACCATACCCATACGGCAAACGATTTCCCGTTGCTCAACATCATTGGCATACTGTACACCAGTACCTGTGTCTTGTACCAATGTCTTGCCGTCAATGATAATCGTTCCCCTGTCTATTTCCTCTAATTTGTTTAAGCAACGCAAAAGTGTAGATTTACCGCTGCCGCTGGGGCCGATAATGGCAATGACCTCGCCCTCGTCAACAGTCAGACTGATGTCTTTTAACACTTGCAGTTTGCCAAAATTTTTAACAAGATTTCTTGCCTCAATTTTTTTCATTTTGCACCTCCGTCAGTTGGCTGAAGATTTGGCATAATATTTTTCCAACCGTTCAAACAAAATTGTCAGCAGCAAAGTTGCTCCCAAATAGAAAATTGCCGCCACCAAAAAAGGAACGACAGAAAAATCCCGTTGTACCAAATTACGGGTAGTCCGCATCAAATCATTCATGGCAAGAACATACACTAAGGAAGTGTCTTTAACCAAAGTAATAGTTTCGTTGGAAATAGGGGGCAGGACAATCCTGAACACCTGTGGCAGAATAATCCGCCGCAGGGTCTGCCAGTAATTCATGCCTAAGGCGTGAGCCGCCTCATACTGACCTTTGGGAATGGCTTGGATACCGCCCCTAAAAATTTCGCAAAAATATGCCGCATAATTCAGCACAAAGGCGATTATGGCGGCAGTAAAATCTTCAAAGAGAATACCTATGCTGGGCAAAGCAAAATACACAAACAGCATTTGCAACATCAATGGTGAACCCCGCAAAACCCAAACATAGGTCGCAATAAATTTTTTAATAAATGAAAATCCTGAAATACGGCCAAGTGCCAAAATCATGCCTAAGGGCAAACTGAGAACAATCACCACACTGAAAATTTTCAGCGACTCCAAGGCACCCAGCCCCATTTGCGGGATAATACGTATAATATAATCCATCTTAATATACGGTGATGTCAGAACCGAACCATTTTAAGGAAACCGCCTTACAGGTACCGTCCTTTTTCATTCCTTTCAAGACCTTGTTAATCTTGGCAATCAGTTTGGTGTCTTCCTTACGGAAGCCGATAGCAACAACCTCGTCAGAAACAGTTTCGTCTGCTTTGCGGTAGACGCCCGGTTGTTTTTGGTTGTAATAACCTGCCAAAACCGCATCCGCAATCAACGCATCCACACGCCCCGTTTGCAAATCCATATAAGCCGCCGCAAAATCAGGATATTTTCTCAGGTCTTTCAATTTGCTTCTCAATTCTGCATAAGGTGCGGAATTTAAAATATCGTCACCGGTCGCTTGGTTTTGCACACCCACAACCTTGCCTGCCAAGTCGCTTACCTTGTTGATGTTGGAAGTCGCCAAAGTAACAATCCATTGGGCATTGTTGATATAAGCGTCGGACAAACCATAAGTTTGTTTTCTTTCTTCCGTTACAGAAAAGCAGTTCCAAATGGCATCAATTCTGCCGGACTTGATTTCCGCCTCTTTGGAATCCCAGTCAATGGGTTTAAAAGGGACTTTCATCCCCAAGCGTTTTGCCGCTTCCTTTGCC
>JAGHTS010000128.1 GCA_018065225.1 Candidatus Phascolarctobacterium caballi | reverse complement strand
TAAATCAATATAGCAATACTGATTTACTGTTTTTGAGTGCAATCTTTGTGTTTTTATGACCGTTATGCGACGGGTGTCGTGTAACGGTTTTTTATTTGCCTAATTTTAAGGCAGGAGACAGGGCATAGGGCGTAGGGCGTAAGGCATAGGGAGGTAAAAAGTGCCTGTAATTATAATAAGGTTTTTGTAAAGGGAAAATTGACCTTTAATTTATTTACGGAGGGAAATGATATGAAAATCAATTTGAAAAACAAAATCATGTTGGCGGTGTTGGCTGGCAATATGTTGTGTATGGGCAGTGCGTGGGCAGACACTTATCAAGGTGTTGTGAGCGGAGGAAAAGCAGGGTATCCTGATTCTTCAAGTGTTACATCTTATTATACAGGTACTGTGGACGGAACGGAAACAGGAGAATATGCCACGCAAAATGCAACTATAACGATAGCAGATGGAACTGGAACGGAGACACATAGTTATGAATATATCTATGGTGGATATGGAAAGGCAGGTACAACTACTTCAATTACATTGAATACTATTATTATAACAGGGGGGATGGTTAAAAGTGTTTATGGAGGAGAATCTTATTTAGGAAATGTTGTGGGAAATCAAATTGAAATAAGCGGCGGTTCAGTTAAGAGTGGTAAAGGTGGTCATTCTACGAATGGAACGACACGGGAAAATAAAGTTGAAATGACTGGAGGGACTGCTGGGGAATTATACGGCGGATATTCTAATGGTTCGGGGTTAGTTACGGAAAATGTAGTAACAATAAGTAATGGTTCGGTTAGCGGTTATGTTTCTGGCGGATATTCTTCATCGGGAACTGTTGTGGGAAATTCAATAATGATAAGTGGTGGTTCGGTAAGTGGTGTTTATGGTGGAAAATCATCATCGGGAACAGTTGTTGGAAATCAAGTTAAAATAAGTGGTGGTTCAGTAAGCGGTTCGGTTAAGGGTGGAGAATCATCATCGGGAACAGTTGTTGGAAATCAGGTTGAAATAAGTGGCGGTTCGGTTTATTATGTTTATGGCGGATATGGCGGATATTCTTCAGGATTAGTTACAGAAAACACAGTAACAATAAGTAATGGTTCGGTTAGCGGTCGTGTTTATGGCGGATATGGTGATTCTTCTTCAGGAACAGTTACAGAAAATAAAGTAACAATAAGTGGTGGTTCAGTAAGCGGTGATGTTTATGGCGGATATTCTTCAAAGGGAAATGTTGTTGGAAATCAAGTTGAAATTAGTGGTGGTATGTTAGGTAATTTAGACGATGTTGCTTGTTATTCTAAAGCTTATGGCGGGTATTCTTCTTCAGGAACAGTTACAGAAAATAAAGTAACAATAAGCGGAGGAACAACAGTTTATGTTTATGGCGGAGAATCATCATCGGGAACTGTTACGGGAAATCAAGTTGAAATAAGTGGAGGAGTTCAGGGAAGAGTTTATGGTGGTTCTTCATATAATGGTAGCGTTAGCGAAAATACGGTAATGGTATGGGAAGGAAGTAGAGAAACTGTTTGTGGAGGAAAATCATCAAATAGCAGTGGAACGTCATGTAGTAATTGCTTAACTATAAGCGGAGGAACAAGAGTTTATGTTAATGGAGGAGAATCAGATAGTGGAATAGTAAGTAGTAATAGCGTAACTATATGTGGAGGAAGAACACTAGATGTTTATGGAGGATTTTCTTCAGAAAGTGGAACAGTAAGTAGTAATAGTTTAACAATAAGCGGAGGTTCGGTGGATAGGGTTTATGGCGGGTATTCTTGGTCGGAAACTGTTACAGAAAATACAGTAACAATAAGTAATGGTTCGGTTAGTGGTAGTGTTTATGGTGGATATTCAGACCTTGGAGAAGTTTCAAAAAATATAGTAAATTATAGCGGTGGAAAAGTTGATGGCGGTTTGTATGGGGGAAGTACAAGCGGTATTATTTCCAATAATACTTTGAATGTGTCCAATGGGGATTTGACTACCAGAGGGGTTTATAAATTTGCCACAATCAATTTTTATCTGCCAACAATTGCCGGCAACAAAACTATGTTAAGTTTGACCAATGCAGCCAATTTGGCAGATGTTAATGTGGGAGTGTATTTGGGCGAAAATGCTAACAGCACAATAAATACCAATGATGTAACTT